>CAYSZE010000061.1:0-8259 GCA_964435255.1 uncultured Oligoflexia bacterium | reverse complement strand
GTGCATTTGAAGTTGTTAAGTTAAAATATTTTGATTTACAAATATCTGGACATACACATGGAGGTCAAATTTGGCCTATGACCTGGCTTATTCACTTTATACAGCCATTTCATCCCGGGTTAACTTTTTTTGAAAATATGTTTATTTATGTTAGTAGAGGAACTGGATATTGGGGGCCTCCTGCAAGATTAGGCTCTGATTCAGAAATCACTTTATTAAAGATCAAGCAGGTTTAGCCCCATAATTGGGAATTTCATTTTCAGAAATATTTTTTGTGACCTTAGGAATACCTGGTATATCCAAATTTTTATCTGTTCCCATTTCATAAATTTTAATAGGATCGATATGTTTATAGCGGTAACTTCTAATTTCGCAGTAAGCGAGTCCATGTAATAAAGGGAGAACATCATAGAATGGAGTTTCAGGAACAAAAGCTGAAGCTTCTTGTTTCATACCTAATGACATGATTAAATTTTTTGAACTAATTGTTCTCGGCATTTCAGCAAGCTTTTTGGTTATATTTAATAAATCTATTGATTTTTTCTTACCAGCATTTTGTATTTCTAGTTTTTGATTTGTTACAGAAGATAATAAATCATTTCTTCTTTTTAATTCTTCACGCCAGTCTATTGTTTTTTGAGCTTGACAATAAATATGTCCTTTTAAAAATTCACTAACGGCTTTTTCAATAATATGTTTTACAAGTTTAGAATGCAGAATAAATGTTTTAGTAAAGTAATTTTTGCCATCATAATTAATAAGTCTACCATCAAATATTTGTTTTAAATCAAAGCCAGCAAAAGAATATTCTGGTAATGGATAAACAACATCAACTCTTTCTGAAATGAGATCACGAACAACAAGCGAATCATCTTTATGATATTCGACCTGAAACAATGAATGCCTAAAGTTTCTAAATTGTTCATATTTGGCAATTTCACTTAAACTATAGCAGGCTTGTCCATTATAAAGAAATGTTTCAAACACTGTTGAACCCGAAAATCCTTCTGATAATCTATATTCAAAAATAAAAAATTCTTGAAAAGAATACATTCTTTGTTCAAAAAAAGGATCATCATCGTTTACTTTACCTGTTGAAATTGAAAATAATTCCTTTGCTATTTGTCTTTCATGTTTAAACTCATCTTTTAAAGAATATTCTGATAAGTTGCGCATTATTTCTTGGCAGTTTTTAGCAGACATGAATTTCCTCTAAATTTAATTTCTTATCTTAAAATGTCGAACTCTGGAAAATTTAAGATTACTCCATATCGATATTTTTGAATTTAAGAAACAACAATTAAAGACTTCGGACGTCAAAATTTTATATCTTCATTCTAACTCAATTGCTTTCATTTTAGAAGAAGACCGTTGCAGTATAAAGTAGAAAATGAATTTGGGTAGCAATTTTTTATAATACTTAAAGTTATTATTTTATTTAAAAAATTTAATATATTAGATAAGGTGTAGGTGTGGTTTAATTTTTGGCTAGTTTTTTTATATTGTTGTTTCTCATAAGAAAAAGTAACAATAATGAGATAATATAAATACAGGTAATATAAATCATGAACGAAAATATAGTATGATTATAGAAATATGGGAATACCCCTGAAAATATTGTACCTATTACAAAAAAGAAAAAATAGAGTAATGCGGAAGAAATTCCTTTAGATAATGGAGTTGAGTCTAAGATGATGCGGGTAAAAGGAGCCGAAAATAAACCATAACCAAAATTGTAAATAGAAAAAACTGTGATTAACAAATATAAGTGAGTAGGATACAAATAACTTGTCAGGCATACTAGTATAGCGGAAAATGTTGTTATTGAAAATCCAATGTGTAGACATTGTTGAGGGGTTTTAAATTTACTCAAAAATCTTAGAGCAAATGTTCCTAACACAAAAGCTAAAAAAATAGGAACTTGAGCTAGGCTAAATTCATTTTTATCAAGCTGGAATAATTTCATTAACACCATAGGGGAACTAGAAATCCATACTATAACAGAACCAAAAGCAAAACTAAAACTTAAAGTGCCAAAAATATACTTTCTGTTTTTTATTAAATTTATATAGTTATTTATTGTTAACTTTAACTTAATAGGTAAGGCTTTTTCTTTCGCCAGGGTTTCTGGCATGACAAACCATAATCCAATTAAAGTAATGAGTGTTAAGAAAAAAGTTGTTACAAAAATATAGCGCCAACTGGCAAAATATAAGACAAAACTTCCTAGTAAAGGTCCCATCATCGGTGCAAACAGCGCGATAGAAGCCATCCATGAAATAACATGAATAGCCTCTTTTTCATTAAATAACTCATGTACACAAGCATAGCCAGCCACACCAATAAAACAGGGGCCCATTCCTTGTAATATTCTGGCGACAAAAAAAGTTGGCATATTAGCGGCAATAATACCAAGAATATTTCCAATTAATACAATTAAACCACCAACAAATAATGTTTTTCTTCTGCCATATCGATCCGAAATAGGCCCAACTATCAATTGTATTGATAAAGAACCCAAAAGAAAAATAGATAAAGATAAGGGTATAAGTTCTTCAGGCTCTTTAAATTCTGTTACGACATCTAACAGAGCTGGGAGTATCATGTCATTAGACAAGTAAACAGAAAACTCAAAAGAAACTAGAAAAATTAAAAACAATAAATATTTTTTATTCATTATTCTACATCGGAAAGGTTTAGTATTGCCATGAAAGCTTCTTGTGGAATTTCCACACTTCCGACTTGTTTCATACGTTTTTTACCTTCTTTTTGTTTTTCTAGTAGTTTTCTTTTCCGTGAAATATCACCACCGTAACATTTTGCTGTCACATCTTTTCGTAATGCGCTTAATGTCTCTCTAGCAATAACTTTTGCACCAATAGCTGCTTGCAAAGGCACTTCATATTGTTGCCTTGGGATCACTTCTCTTAACTTTTTAACCAATAAACGCCCACGCTCATAAGAATTGCTTCTATGGACAATACAGGAAAGAGCATCGAGGGGTTCGCCATTAACTAAAATATCTAAGCGGACAAGATCACTTTCTTTATAGTCTTGAAATTCATAGTCCATGCTGGCATAACCACGCGAAATGCTTTTTATACGGTCAAAAAAGTCAAAAACCATTTCATTTAAAGGCAATTCATATTGCAACATCACACGGCTTTGTGAAAGGAATTCCATTTTAGTTTGAACCCCACGTCTTTCTGCTAAAAGAGCCATGACTCCGCCAAGATGTTCTTGTGGCATATGGAATGTGGCTTTTACGACGGGTTCATAAAATTTTGCGATAGTGGTTGCCGCTGGTAAATTTGCAGGATTATCAACACGTATTTCTTCGCCTTTTGTTGTTTCTACAATATAAACACAGGTTGGTGCCGTGAAAATAACGTTCATATTGTATTCACGTTCTAAGCGTTCTTGAATTATTTCCATATGCAATAAGCCTAGAAAACCACAACGAAAACCAAAACCAAGAGCAACTGAGGTTTCTGGTTCATAGCTTAATGAGCTGTCGTTTAAAGTAAGTTTGGCTAGAGCATCTTTTAAGGCCTCAAATTGATTGGTTTCTACTGGAAAAATACCAGCAAAAACCATCTGCTTAGCTTTTTTAAAGCCAGGTAAAGGTTCAACTGTGGCATTAGCCATGCATATCGTGTCACCTACTCGTGAGTCTTTGACATCTTTTACATTGGCAATAATATAACCCACTTCACCAGCGCTGAGACTTTCTCTTGGATAAGCTTTGACGCACATGATTCCAACTTTTTGCACTTCAAAAGTTTTACCAGAGTGCATCATTTTAATTTGATCACCTATTTTTACACAGCCATCAAAAATGCGAACAAGAACAATAACTCCTTGGTAGGCATCGAACCAGCTATCAAAAATAAGAGCTCTTAATTCTTGGCTTCTGTTGTCTGGTGGTGCAGGAATGTATTGTATAATAGCTTCTAAAATGTCAGGAACACCCATGCCTGTTTTAGCGCTGCATTTTATGGCGTTAGAAGTATCAATAGCGAGTTCTTCTTCAATTTGAAAACAAACTCTTTCGAAATCTGCGCTGGGAAGATCAGCTTTATTTATAACAGGAATGATATCAACATTGTTGTCAGCAGCTAGGTAAACATTAGCAACCGTTTGCGCTTCAACCCCTTGAGTGGCATCGACAACAAGTAAAGCTCCTTCACATGCGGTTAAACTGCGGCTGACTTCGTAGGTAAAGTCGACATGGCCAGGAGTGTCTATTAAATTTAAAGTATAAATTTTTCCATTTTTTGCTTTATAGTCGACAGTTGCCGTTTGCGCTTTGATGGTAATGCCACGCTCCCGTTCTAACTCCATACTATCAAGAATTTGGGCTTGTTTTTCACGATCGGCAACGGCTCCTGTGATTTCAAGCAATCTATCAGCAAGAGTTGATTTTCCATGGTCAATATGGGCAATGATACAAAAGTTTCTGATGAGTTCTGGTTCTGCGTTTGTTGTTTTACTCATTCTTTTCTGCCTTAGTAATATTAAAAAAAAATTCAAATTCTGCCGATGAAACAGCCCAAGAAAACATTCATACTCGAATGCTTACTTTTCGCAAGGACTGTTATGCTCTTACGGCGGAAATTTATAACATTTTCAAAGCTTATAACATTTATGCTACCTTGTTTTTTTGCGGCATGCCAATCAACCGAAGAAGAGAAGGACGATATTCCTTTTCCCCCTTTAATGACTTCTACAGAATATGTTTATATCCCTATAAAAGATGTGCAGTTTTCATATTTTGACAAAAGAAAGTGGCGGATTCTAACGCAGCGTGTTGAGTATATTGATACTTCGGTTAAAGAATCACTTTCATCCCTCTGGTTTTATCAATTGTTTCCATTAGAAATAATTGTGCTTGATAATCCCGACCTTAATCAACCATTTAGTAATAATTTAAATGATTTAGGTAATATTGGCATTCGGAGAACAAAACAATATTTACCCTTTAAAGAGTTAATTTCGAGCAATCATTTAGATGCACAAATGCCACTTTGTCATTGGAATGAATTTCGAGCGGTAGCACGGATAGTGAGTGCACAAAAATATATTGGTATTCCAAGTGAAGAAGTCAAAAGAAAAGAAGATGACGAAGTTCATTTTAGAAATTGGTATAGTTTAGGAGAAATCCTTTGCATAAGTTTACAGAGAGAAATGAATGAGTAAAAAAAATGTGAAAAATAAATGTGAAATGATCTTTAGCAAATATTTAATTATATTTTCTTTTTTTGTTACTTTCAGTAATCTCTTAATTCCAATTGCTTATGCTGAAGAATGGGTTGCTGCCTGTGAAGAAAATTATCCACCTTACAATTATATTGAAAATGGTGAAATTGTAGGTCTTGATGCTGAAATTGTTTTGCAAGTCATGAAAAAACTACGCAAACAATTAAAGATTGAAACATATCCATGGGCGAAAGTTTATAGTAAATTATTAGATAATCAAATTGATTTTGCGTGGCAATTTGTAGGGACTCAGGAGAGAAAAGATTTATTTCATTTAGTAGGTCCTATTCGTTATGGGATAGATGTTATTCTCGTTAGAACAGATTCAACCGTTTCTAATTGGGTTACATTAAATGACTTTTCTGGTATGAAAGTTGGTGTGATAAAGGGATATAAATATCATCATGAGTTTGATAGCGCTAATAATTTCAAAAAAGTAGAATATTCAAATATTGTGAGACAATTTGAAGGTCTTTTAAACAGAAAAGTTGACTTTATAATAGGAGACTTTAATGTGTTTCGTTATTTTTTAAGAAAAAATAACTTATCAGATAAAATTAAATTTCTTCCTTCTTCAATTAAAAAAATTCCAAGATTTATAGCATTTTCAAATAAAAATAAAGCGAAAGCAGTTCTTTTTGATCATTATTTACAAGAGTATTTAAAATCCCCTGAATATATTGAATTATTAGAAAAATATGATAAAATGATGCGTTAATTATTTACTTTTATTTTTTCTAAATGTTTTTTTCCTAATTCAGACAATATCCTACCACGGGCAGAACGTAACACAAAACCACGATAAACTAAATAAGGTTCATACACATCTTCTAATGTTGATTTTTCTTCATTTAAGGCCGCTGCAATAGCTTCTAATCCAACAGGCCCACCTGAATATCTATCAAGCATTATTTGCAAAAATTCTCTATCCATAGTGCAGAGTCCTTCATTATCGACCCCAAGACGCGCAAGTGCTATTTCAACAATTTCATGATCAATATTCTTTTTTTCTAATACTAAAGCAAAATCGAGGACTCTTTTTAGCAATTGATTGGCAATACGTGGTGTGCCACGGCAACGTTTAGCTAATTCAAATGCTGCTTCTGGAGATAATTTTGAATGCATTATTTTTGCACTGCGTAATAAAATTTTACTTAAAGCTTCTGCCGTATAAAAATCGAGATGTTCTTGAATGCCAAAACGATCTCGCAAAGGAGCAGAAATAGATCCTGCGCGAGTTGTTGCACCAATAATACAAAAAGGTGGTAAATCGAATTTTACGGTTCGAGCAGTTGGACCTTGGCCAATTAAAATATCTAAACGCATGTCTTCCATTGCAGAATATAATATTTCTTCAACATTTGCTGGTAAACGATGAATTTCATCGATAAATAAAATAGTTTTAGGTTCTAAACTAGCTAAAATTCCCATTAGATCTGCAGGGCGTTCAATGACAGGTCCTGCTGTTACTTTAAATTGATAACCCATAGTTTCTGCAACAATTCCTGCAAGAGTTGTTTTTCCCAGACCAGGTGGGCCATGAAATAAACAATGATCAAGCATTTTTCCACGTAATTGTGCTGCTTTGGTGTATATTTTTAAATTTTCACAGACTCTATCTTGGCCAGGATAGTCATCAAAGCATTTGGGCCTTAAATTCATATGAGGTTCTATAGAGTCTGTTGCTAATTCGGGTAAAATAATTTGATTTTCAAATTTTGTGTGAATATTTTTATCCATACTTTGCCTTAGTGTTTTTGTATCATTTTTTCTGTTAATTTAGCAAGACTTTCTTTTAAAGCAAGCTCTATAGTCAGTGTTTCACCAGTTTCCATTCTATTTTCCATTTTGGAAACTATATCTGAATATTGTTTATCTTTATAACCTAAGTTTGTGAGGGCGCTTTTTAAATCTTCAATGAGTTGTTTTTGTAAAAACTTATGATTTATTTTTATTTTTGTTTTTTTAGTGCTTGCTTCTGCTTCATATCCGTCAAATAAGGAATCTGTTTCTTTATTCTTATTGAATTCATTTTCTTCTAAATATCGTGCTAATTTTTTCTGTAATTTTTCTTTTAATTCTAAAATCAAGCGTTCGGCAGTCTTGGCACCAATACCAGGAATAGCTGTCAGTTTGCCAATTTGTCCAGCTGAAATAATTTCACATAATTCATAGCCATTTACTGTGCCAAGCAATGCAAGTGCTGCTTTAGGACCAACGCCAGTCACACTTATTAAGTCTAGAAAAATTTTTTTCTCAAAGGAATTTGCAAAACCGAATAAGCGGATGGCATCTTCACGCACATGGGTGTAAATGCTTAAAAATGCTTCATGACTAATTGAGGGCAGTTGGTACAGAGTCGTTGCTGGAACTTCTATTTCGTAACCAACACCATTGACATCGAGTAAAACATATTCAGGATTTTTTTCGACAATCATGCCACGTAAAAAACCAATCATTGTGAACACCTTTTTTATTCAAAAAATTTGCAAATGAATTCATATTTAAAACTTTGTGAAAATTGCTACATAAAGCATGTCCAGAATTTAAACATAATCACTTTTTCTTTAAAAGGCTAACTGCGTTTTGTCAAATTTAAAAATTTTAGTAGACAAAATTAAAAAAATCGTGTTCGTTCATAGCAATGAGATTTCTGCAATGAATTGTTTTTTAAAAGGATTTAATTATGAATGCGATCATTTTAGGAGAATTTATTGGCTGTGTTTTTCTGATTATATTTGGCAGTGGTGTGGTTGCTAACACGTTATTAACAAAGTCTAAAGGAATTAATGCAGGTTGGTTCGCTATTTCTGCAGGTTGGGGTTTTGCTGTAATGGGTGGCGTTTTTGTTGCAAAATCTGTTGGTTCTGAACAAGCAGATTTAAACCCAGCTGTTACTTTAGCCAAGTTCTTACTTGGAGGAGTGTATTCCGCAAACCAAATATTACCAATATTTATTTCACAAATTGCAGGGTGTTTTGTTGGGGCTATTTTAGTTTG
>CAYSZE010000060.1:0-8482 GCA_964435255.1 uncultured Oligoflexia bacterium | reverse complement strand
TCAGAGATAAAGTATTCCTTTTTTCTACTAAGGACTACAAATCCTCCGTCTTAAATTCACTGTAGCCTTCATAAAAATAGCTGACATCTATACCCTTCATAAATAGAAAACGATTATGAATTTGAGAAGTAAGAGCTTGTTTCAACAGGGCTTTAATTTCAAGATCCTTCACAACACTACGTTGCATAGCCGAAAGGTATTCTTCTTTATCAACAAGGTTCCAATCGATGACTTGTTGAATTTGTTTTTTTAATATCAAATCTAGCCAAATGCGAGTTGCACGCCCATTGCCCTCGCGGAAAGGATGAGCCACATTCATTTCAACATATTTTTGGATAATGTCATCAAATGTGTTTTGTGGCATTTGATCGATATATTTTAAAGAAGCTTCTAAGTACATCAGCGGCGCAAAACGAAAAGAGCCTTTAGCTATATTTACCTTGCGTATCTTTCCTGCAAAATCATAAATATCTGCAAACAAATAGACATGAATAAATGCAAGTCCCGCAAAAGTACCCACCTCAACCTTCGCAATATCCCCCGAATCAAACAGCTGTTTGGCTTTTTGTTTGCTTATTTTTTCTTCCGCTTTGGCTAGTTCAATTTGATCGGAGATATTGAGTTTATTTTCTAAAATCATAAAGCATTTCCTTAAATTTTAGCACCTATAGCATCAATAACTTCTCTACGTCTTATCCTAACAACCGTGTTATCAAGGTTGACATTGAGCTCTCTATTACTCCTTAGGTTTAACACTGTTGCTAACTGACAAACTATAAACGTTGGAGGCGAGTGTTTTTTTTCCTCCATTGACAGCATAATTGAAACAAGTTGCCATATCTTACAATCAAAATAAACCTTAATATAAAAAAACAACCACAATAAGAACTTCAGACTGGTCTCATATCTTAAAACTATTTTATTATACTTGTATATCAAATTGTTATCAAACTCTATTTTTCTGTCAGAACTGCTATTTTTCAAAAATTATTTAACAATAAATATATTTTATTTTTTTATTACTAAATACAAGCTATGGCATTTATCGATAAAAAAATGTTCCTGGGTTTGTTAATGGAAATTTTTAAATTATATTGATCCTTTTTTTGTTTATTATTCATTTTAGTCTATTTTAAGTTCAATTGAGACACTTCTTTTGCACAATTTAGTTATGGATATGCTTTCTCATTTTCACCCTTCTCGCAATAAGTTTTTGGTTAATAAGTAGAAAGGCAGAAAAAACTTGGAACTTAGGCAGAAAAAATAGCAAACCATAGTACTTTTATTGGGTATTTTAAAATTTTAAATGTATTTTTTAAATTTCACAAGGCGTTAACATCGATAACATTAATTTTATTTTTGCCACATCTTTTATTCTAAATAAATTTCAATTAATTTAATTATATTTCAAATTCTATAGTCCATCATTTTTATTTTGAAAATAAAGGTTAACAATGCTTCCAAATTCAAATGATCTAGAATACTTTCTTGAAGTAACAAAGACTTTAAACATCTCAAAAGCAAGCGAACGAATGGGTGTTGCACAACCAACTATCACGCAATCTATTCATAAATTAGAATCACTTTTAGGGGCGCAGCTTCTAATTAGAACTAGAACAGGAGTGCATTTAACTAAAATTGGGCACAAAATGTCCAGTCAAGTTGGCATTATTTATGAATTTTGGAACTCTATGCGCCGTGAAGTTCAACATGACTTATATGAACTTCATGGTAAATTTACCATTGGTGTTCATCCGGCGGTTGCAACTTATACATTACCTATTTTTTTTAAAGAACTTTTTAAAAAAGCCCCCAATATTGAAATTGAAGTGATTCACAACCGTTCGCGTAACATAACTGAAGATATTATTAATTTTAAAATTGACTTTGGTTTTGTGGTAAATCCCTGCAAACATCCTAATTTAATGTTAAAAAAAATATGTGATGACACAGTTTGCCTGTTTGAAGCTAAAAAAGAAAGATATAATGATATTGTTTTTGGAAATTTAGATTTATTACAAACGCAATGGATGCTGAAACAACTCAATAAACATAACTTTCGTTATAAAAATTTTGTCTCAACACCTGATTTAGTTGTCATTCACAAAATGGTGGCAAGTGGGGCTGGGTACGGGATTTTGCCTTCACTTGTTGTTCAGACACAAAATAATAGTAATTTGACGCTAGTCAATTCTAATTTACCCTTTTATAAAGACCAGATTTATCTAGCATACAGAAGAGAGTCATTGACCTCCAACGCAGCAAAATTAATAGCAGAAATAGGCAAAAATATCATTATTTCTAACCCATAATTATATTTTATCTTTCAGATAATTGTATTTTATTTTACCATTTATATTATTTTTTTTATGATCATATATATCAATTTAAATTGGAGAATTATATGAAAAATATAAAAGAAGAGTATTTTTTAAATGACTATTTTATTTGTGAAAAAATTTTGGAACAAATATATGTGTTTAGAAAAATACTATATAAATTAAAAAACACCTACGAAAACAAGCTATTGGTTAAAAAATATTGGGACTATCACTTGCTTAAAATAAAGAAATTTGTCGAAAATAAAGAAAAAATTCAAATGATCATTCCAGCTTTTCCTGTCAAATCTCCCAATCCTCATAAAACTCTTTCTAGTATTCCTGATTATGCAGAAGTTTTAGCATTACAAAAACTAGATCAAATCTGTGAAAGTATTTCAGAAATTTACGCACCTGGAGCGCATATTATTTTATGTTCTGATGGACGCATTTTTTGTGATATTTTACCTTTCATTGAAAAAGATGTTGAAAGTTATTCAAGCGAAATAAAAAATATTATTGCAAGAGAAAATTTTAAGAATTTATCCATTTTTAATTTAGAGAACATGTTTTCCCAAAATGAGTACTTAAAAATAAAGGATAATTTTGTAAAAGAATTTCCAGATAACATTGAATCATTAAAGAAAAAACGTTTTTATTCACCAGATTTTTTTGTTATGTTCAGTGGACTAAATAAATTTATTTATGAAGACTTATCTTATTTATTTTCTGATAAAGAGAAACCTTGGTTAAGAAATGAAGCTAAGAATATCACTTTTCAAATAATCCAACGCAGCAATACCTGGAGCAAACTGATTGAACGGAATTTCCCCAATGCGGTTCGCCTATCAATTCACCCGCAAGCGGCAATTGGCAAAAAAATTGGCCTAAACTTAATAGACGCTGATGACATTTGGCGGACACCATGGCACTCTGTATGCTGTTGGAAAGACAACAGATTTTTCTTAACTACAAAAGAAAATGCGGAAGCTCTTGGTGCCCGTTTGACTAAAGTTGATGATAAGTACCCATACTATAGAGTATAACTTTTCCCTAAACTCACATATTAAGCACCTTCTACGCAAGGGGATTCTAAAAGTCCTTGTCAAACGAAAAAAAATGAGGCATGGTTGCAATTTCTAAGGACGATCTTCGGAATGAGATCCTTATCTTTTTAATTTATTCAATAATTTCAAGAGGTTATCATGACTTCACCAACCGACAAAACCAATCGTTGCCGCGAAGCTAAAAAAGTAAAAATGGGCAAGCAGGCTAAAAATAAACTTCGTAAGACAGGAACAACTCCAAAATTATTTACGCTCAATAAGCCAACAGCTAATGAGCTTAAAAAATAATTTGTTTTACACAAATCATTTTTCAATCAGAGAGAAGAGTTTTCATCCTACACGCATGTTTAAGTTGTGAAATTTTGCATGTCTGTACTGAGAATTTTCTTCTCTTTTTTATTTTTTTTTGAAGACATGATAGATTTTGGGTGTTATAAACCAAACACAGTGGTCTTCAATCAATAAAACAACCTTATTAAGGAGAATGCACACAATATGCGTCCAATGGGAAACCAACAATCTCGCAACCCCACCCAAGATGGCCCAAGAATCAATGACAGAATAAAAGCACCAGAAGTGCGCCTCATCTCTGACACAGGAGAACAGGTTGGCGTATTACCCATCCGCGAAGCTCTTTCACGAGCGGAAGAGTTAGGGCTAGACTTAGTTGAAGTTTCACCTGACGCAAAACCTCCTGTGTGCCGCTTGATTGATTACGGTAAATTTAAATACCAACAGAGCAAAAAAGCACAAGAAGCAAAGAAAAAACAAGTTGTGATTGAAGTCAAAGAAATTAATTTGACTCCTAATACTGAAAAACATGACATAGAAACAAAACAAAATCATATTAAAAGATGGATAGCCGAAAAAGCTCGTGTTCGCGTTGGTGTTAAATTTAGAGGACGTGAAATGTCTCACGTTGATCTCGGTTATAAAGCACTGCAAGAACTTATGACTGGCTTAGAAGATATTGTTGTTCAAGAATCAGCACCTCGTCTCGAGGGCCGTAGACTTGTGGTGACTCTTCTACCTAAAAGCGAAAAGGTATGACCACCTCCAATTGTTATCAATTGGCTATTTTAGATACATCAGACTTGCACTGTAATATTCTTCCCTATGATTATTACAGTGATAAAAAGTCTGATTTTTTTGGACTTGCAAAAGTAGCAAGTCTGATAAAAAAATATCGCAAATTATACCCCCATTCTATTCTGGTTGATAATGGCGATCTCATTCAAGGTAATGCCTTATCAGATTATTTACATCAATTTAAAATTGTAGATGAACATACCATACATCCAATAATCAAGGCCATGAATTATTTACAATATGATATTGCTACTGTAGGTAATCATGACTTCAATTATGGAATAGATTTTCTCCAAAAAATCACCAAACAAGCCACTTTTCCCTATATTTGTTCAAATATATTTTTTAAAAATAAAAATATCCCCAACACAAAAGGAAACTCATTATTTCCTAAAACTTTTATTATTACAAAAAAATTAAGTGAAAATGATACCATAAATATTGGTTTTCTTGGTGTTGCCCCTCCCCAAATTTTGATTTGGGACAAGCATATTTTAAGTGAAAAACTTCTCATTGATGATATAGTAGAATCGGCTAAAGAGTCTGTTAAAGAATTAAAAAAAAATGGTGCAGATATTATCATTGCATTAGCTCATAGTGGTATTCTTCCGTTAAAATATATAAAAAATTCGGAAATTGCTGTTTATAAATTAGCAAAGATAAAACAAATAGATGCTATTTTTTCTGGACATGCTCACAATATTTTTCCTGGTGGAAAAATATATCAAAATTTAGAGTCTTTCAAAATAAACAATCGCACTGGTAAAATTAATGAAAAACCAGTGGTCATGCCTGGTGCTTTAGGCAGTCATTTAGGAATCATTATTTTAAAGCTTAAAAAAAATAAAAATACTTGAGAAGTAAAAGAAAGTTTTGCTGAAATAGCAAGTGTAAAAAATGTTGAAGAAGATTCTAAAATTGTGTCTTTAGTTACAGCAGAAAATATCCAAGTTTTAAAATATATTCGTTCACAAGTTGGTAAAACAAAAATACATTTTCATTCATGGTTTTCCCAAATTGAAATTTCTAATGCTTCACAATTTATTCAAAAAACAGCTATTGAGTTTGTTTCAGAAAAACTAGCTTTAACAAAATGGAAAAATCTTCCTATTATTTGTGCATTTGCCCCTTTAAATACGGGTTCACACGGTTCATCATATATTAATATAACAAAAGGTCCTTTAGCTATTAAAGATATTTCTAATTTGTATCCTTATGATAATGAAATAAAAGTTTTGTTAATTAATAAAAAGCAAATAATACAGTGGTTAGAATTTGGCGCTCAATGCTTTCAACAAATAAAACCAAATGTAACAGAAGAAATAAATATCATTAATCCATTATTTCCAACATTTAATTTTGATAGCATATATGGCCTAACTTATGAAATAGACATTAGCCAACCTATAGGTAAAAGAATAGTTAACTTAAAATTTCAAGGCAAAGGTATTAAATATAATCAAAAATTTGCTATTATTACTAATAATTATCGAGCAGCTGGTGGTGGGAATTTTCCTAACTTAACAAAATTGAAAATGATTTTAGACAGCACTAAATTGTATCGAAGCTTAATTATTGAAAAAGTTACAAAACTTAAAGAAATAGACTTTGAATTAGAACAAAACTGGAAAATAAAAAAACTTTTAGGTCCTATAAAACAAAAAATTATTTACGAAAGTTCCATAGATTCGATCCCTTTCCACCCGATTTTTCTCATTCTCAAAGAAAAAGACTTTAATACGAACAAAGCAAAATATTTTGTAGATATGACAAAATTTTGAATTGCATAATACCAATAGTAAAGTTAATATAGCTATAAAGAAAAACTCAAATATTCTTTTGGAAAGTTCAAAATTATGTTAAAAAAACTAAGCATCAAGCAAAAAATGGTCTTTTGGAATATTATAATTGTAGTTATTTTTACCGCTACACTTGTTTTCTTAGGAAACGAATCCATTGATAGAATGATGCAAGAAAAAAGAGTACAAATAAAAAACCTAACCGACTCCGCAGCAAATATTATTTTTAAATATATAAATTTACAAAAAGAAGGTAAAATATCAAAAGAAGATGCCATTCAAGCCATCAGAACAGCAATTTATGCTGCACGTTATGATGGAGATAATTACTTTTTTGTTGGCGATGAACAAAAAAGACAAATCATTAATCCTAAGCGCCCTTCAGACGATGGCAATGTGCAAAACTCTCCACAATATAAAATGTTTGTTGATATTTTACTTAGTAAAAAAGAGAGTGATTATTTAACCTATACAACGACTAAACCAGGCTCCGAAGGGGAGTTTCCTAAATTAACTTATTTACGCACAATACCAGAATGGAATTGGTATATAGGTACAGGTATTTACATAGATGATGTTGATAGACAAAAACGACAAAATTTTATCGTTGAAGGCACTATTTGCCTTGTTCTAACCATCATTTTAATGGGTGGAGGAATTATATTAGCCAATTTTATTTCCAAACCGCTGACAAAATTAACAACGATGTTAAACCAATCTTCAAATGATATGGAAACAAAATCACAATATTTAACTAGCATGAGTGAAAATGTGGGACAATCATCAAAAGCACAAGCCAGTTCTATTCAAGAAACTGCTGCCGCCATTGAAGAAGTCACCAGTATGATTGCCAGGACCTCAACTTTAACTCATAATTCTGAAGAATTGTCTCGTACCATAAGTCAACAAACAGAAGAAGGAAACAAAGCGGTCAACGACATGGTCGCTTCCATGGCAGCAATTCAAGAAGCAAGCCAAAAACTATCTGAAATTGAAGAAATTATTATTCAAATAGAAAATAAAGCGATGGTTATTAATGATATTGTTTCTAAAACAGAATTATTATCATTAAACGCTTCTATAGAATCAGCACGAGCAGGAGAATATGGAAAAGGTTTTGCTGTAGTTGCTGAAGAAGTTGGGAATTTAGCAAAAACAAGTGGTAAATCTTCAAATGAAATAAGAGAATTACTTGATAAAAGTAGAGTCAATGTTAAGAATATTTTAGAACTTACTGTTTCTCGAGTTGCAGAAGGACAAAGCAGAACAGAAGTGGTCTCAAGCATTTTTAATAAAATTATTCAAGATGTAAATGAAATTCAAACACAAATGACTCAAATAACCGAAGCAACAAAAGAACAAGAAATTGGTGTCAAACATATTTCTGAAGCGATGTCCAAAATTGATCAATCAGCTATTAAAAATCAAGAAAGCGCAGACAGTTCTATAGAAGCTTCTAAAAGTATTTTAGTATTAAGTGATGATCTTAAAGTAATAACTAAAAAAACCAAAGATATTGTGTTTGGAGAAAAAATTGCTTAGAAAATTCTTTAATATAATTCTTTATATTATTCTTAATTTTACTATCTATAGCAATGTTTCTTATGCTGCTGAAGATGAAGTAGGAAAAATAGAAAATGTCATTGGAATAGCTCATTATATTCAAGGCAAAGAACCTGTTCCCTTAAAAAGGGGCGATTCTATTCATCCAAGCGATATAATTAAAACAGGTGAAAACACTATAGTAAAAATTCAATTTTTTGATGGCGCAAATATTATTTTATATGAAAAATCTGAAATAAAAATAAAAGAATATACTGTTAATTTAGAAAGCGATAAAAAAAATTTGAAAAGTGTATTTGAAGACATTAAAGGCAAAATTCGTTTTTTTGTAAAACCTGATAAAGATGTGCAAAATGATGTAAAATATAAAACCAATAATGCGGTGATGGGCATTCGCGGCACAGGTGGGTTTATAGTTGTTCCTGAAGCAGGTGAAACACAACTTGTTGTGACAACAGGAAAAGTTGAGTTAAGTAACCCTGCTAAACCCGATATTGTTCAAGAAGTGAAAGAAAATCAATGGGGCAAAATTATTGGCGAAGAAGCTCCTCCACCACCCGAAGCAGTTACTCCACAATTAATAGAATATGCCAATTAAGAGTTGAGAATGTGTATTTAGAAAAAGAACATGTACTTAAAAAGGCAT
>CAYSZE010000059.1:0-4934 GCA_964435255.1 uncultured Oligoflexia bacterium | reverse complement strand
TTGGTCCAGTGGGTGGATATATAGCAGGGTTTGCAACTTTAGTAGAATTTTTGTTTGCACCACCTGCAATTGCTCTTGCTATTGGTGCATATTTAAATGTACAATTTAGTAATCTCGATCCAAAATGGATAGCATGTTTTTGTTACTTTATATTTGCAATATTAAATATATTAGGAGTTACAATAGCTGCTAGTTTTGAACTTATAGTCACCATTCTTGCTATTGTAGAGCTTTTAGTCTTTATGGGAGTTGTTTTCCCTGGATTTAAAATTGAAAATTTTGTGTCAAATGGTTGGGCTGGTAGTCCGCATTTTACTTTGAATAGTTTCACAGGAATTTTAGCAGCAATTCCATTTGCAATATGGTTTTTTTTGGCTATTGAAGGTGCAGCCATGGCAGCTGAAGAAGTCAAAAATCCCAAAAAAACAATTCCTAGAGCATTCATTTCAGGAATATTAACTTTAATAGTTTTGGCATTAGGTGTCATGATTTTAGCTGGTGGCGTGGGAGATTGGCGGAAATATTCTAATATCAATGACCCTCTTCCAGAAGCTATGAAAGTTATTGTTGGTACACAGAGTGGTTGGTTGCATATGCTCGTATGGCTAGGTTTATTTGGATTAATTGCATCTTTTCATGGAATTATTATGGGGTATTCTCGCCAGATTTTTGCCTTATCACGAGAAGGTTATTTACCTGGGTTTTTAGCTAAAATACATCCGACTTTTAAAACGCCATATTTAGCTATTTTTGCTGGTAGCATTTTTGGTATTTTGGTCATTTTTAGTGATAATATTATAAAAATTCAGGGACAAACATTAAGTGCTAACATTGTAACTATGTCTGTATTCGGTGCCATTATAATGTACATAGTATCAATGCTATCTTTAATTAAATTGAGAAAATCGGATCCGCATTTGGAAAGACCTTATCGCGCACCTTTTTATCCGTATTTTCCAATTATTGCTTTAATTTTATCGATAATATGTTTGATTTCGATGATCTATTTTAATTTTGTATTATTTCTTATTTTTGGAGCTTTGTTTTTGCTTTGTGCATTATATTCATTATTTTTCTATAAGAAAAGATTACAAGCTCAAAATCAAATATCTGTATTAAAAAATTAATTTGAATAGTGGTTTAAAATTTTATTATAAATTTGACTAGTTTCTTTAGCATTTATGGCGGTTTTTTGCGCATAAACAAAGACTATTAAGCTTGTAATAGCAATAACTAAAAAGTCTAAATGCATAGAAATAACTCCTATACCACCTTTATATGTGCCTAAAAATGAAACCATTCCAGATAAAAATAAGTAAAGAAGCAACCAACTAAAAGAATTTAAATGGAGTTTTTCTTTACGAGATTGGGAATTTATATAATGAGAAGAAATAAAAACAAAGATTCCTAAACTAACTGCGATTAATAATTTCCATACAGTTTCCCATCCTGTCCATTGCAACATAAGGTTACAAACATAAAATGAAATAAATGATAATAATTTTGGATAAGGAAGTTTAAAAGGTCTAGCTAAGTCAGGAAGATTTTTTCTAAAAATTGGCAAACAAATAGGACCACAAGCAAGAGACAAAACTATAGCAGCAGACAAAAATGCGATCATGGATTGCCAACCCGAAAAAGGTAAAAAGAAAAGCATACCTATAACAAAATTCACAAAAATGGCGACCCATGGGATTGAAAAACGATTAACTTTAGAAAAAGATTTTGGAGCATCACCTTGAATACTCATAGAATAAAGTATTCTGGAAGATGAGGCAACAAATCCAACAGCAGTTCCAAAAGGTGAAATGATAGCATCAAAATAAAGAACTTTAACCATAAATGCAAAACCAAGTGCAATAAAAATTCCCGCGAAAGGTCCTGCATCACCAGTGAAACTCATTTTGTCCCAACCTAATGAAATGGATAAAGGATCAACAGCTAAAATAAAGCCTATTTGTAAAATTGCATAAAGTGCCATGCTGGCTAAAATAGAACCGAATAAGGCAAATGGAATGGATTTTTGCGGATTTTTTGCTTCTCCAGCTAAAAATATTGCGGTTTGGAATCCAAAAAATGAAAAGCTAACCCCACCAACTGATATTGATGAGAGAAGTCCATTCATACCAAAAGGAAAAAAACCTTGTGAGGTTAAATTTTCAGGATGTATATTTGTACTCAAGAGTAGAATAGCGACTCCGACGGGAATAATTAATTTCCAAATTACCACAAACTTATTGGTTTCAGCCATAACCTTAACCCCAATAACATTTATGAATGAAAGAATAGCCATTAGTGCGGCAGCAAAAATTAAACCTTTAGATGTGAGTGTATCAACGCCATCTACTTTTTCCATTAAATTTGAAATATAGTTAGACGAGTACTGTAGAACTGCCTGTACTTCAATGGGAGCAACAACCATTGTCCATAGCCAAGTGATCCATGCAAAGATAGCGCCAGTCATTTTTCCATGGCTTAATAAAGAATAAGCTGTTGAACCACCACTTAAGGGTAACATTGTTGATAATTCAGCAAAAGTTAAAGCTATGGCTCCTACGCATAATCCACCCAGTATCCAAGCTAATATTGCTGCAGGACCAGCGGATTGTGCAGTATAAAATGAACCAAATAACCAGCCCGATCCTACCATTGAGCCAATAGATAAAAAGAGAAGACTTGTTTTGGATATATTACGTTTGAGTTGCATATTCTCACTTTGCCTTTAGAAAAGTTAGTAGAGTTCAAAGCCCTTCGTATAGTAAGACTATTGACACTTTGAATGCCATGTATGCAATAAAAATCTTGGCCTGTCATCCAGTTTTTTTATTTTTTTTGTAACTCGTTCTTTTAAGGATAGAATATGCTCAAATCTGTAAATGCAAAGGTTTCTGAACTCCTTAATGGAGAAAGATTCGATATTGCAGCAGCTCAACTTTTTCCTCATTTAAGTAGAAAAAAAATTAAAATAATTATTGACTCAGGAGGAGCTTATTTAAATAAAAAAAGAATAAAAATTGCAAAAACAGAAGTAAATTATACTGATAAAATTGAATTGTTTTGGGAAGAAATTACACCAAATAAAGAGCAAAATGTTGCTGTTAAACAATTAAAAATTAAGAATAATATAAATATATCATTAAGTTCTCAGAATATTATATTTGAAAATGAGCAATTTTTTATTATAAATAAGCTGGCTGGTATAGCTTTTCAGTCAACGTTTGTTTCTAGTACTGACATGATTTTTCATTTATTAAATAAAATGGATCCAGAAAAATTTAATCTAAAAAAAATGTTTTTAGGACACAGATTAGATAAAGATACTTCGGGTTTAATGATTATAGCTAAAAACAGCTTGGTGCAAAAAAAATTTGAAGATCTCTTTCGGGAAAAACTTGTTGAAAAACATTATTATGCAATTTGTTTTAATATACCTAAACAAAGTGCAGGTGACATTTCGTTTCCAATTGCAAAAGATAATTCAAGAAAAAATTGTTATTTTGCTATTACTAATCCAAATTCAAAAAACAAAAATGGGAAAGAGGCTTTAACCAAATACACTGTTGTAAAATATTTTAAAGAGTCGAATGCTGCATTAATTTCTTGTTTTCCAAAAACAGGAAGAACACATCAAATTCGCGTGCATTTAAGCGCTTTAGGCTGTCCTTTATTTGGGGATAAAACATATGCACAAAATATATATGGGCATAAATTTTACCAATTGGCTTTACGGCATATGTTGCATGCAAGTTATTTAAAATTTCAATTAGATGAGCAGAGCTATGAATTTAATTCTGATTTACCAGAAGATTTTCAACATATAATAAAAACTTTAGAACCTGTTAAATAATTTTATAGCAGTAAAATGTCATAGTGGCTTGAAAATATTCTTATAAAGTTTTATCAAAAAGTATCTTGTTTCTTTGTTTTGTAGAAATGAAACGTTCTACAAACCGCATTTTTGGCTCAAGGGAGGATAACCATGTCTTATAAGTTGATTACTGTTCCACAAGGCGGTGCCCATATTAAAGCAGACGCAAGCGGGAAAATTGTAGTTCCTGATAATCCAATTATTCCTTATATTGAAGGTGACGGAACGGGACCTGATATCTGGTATGCTTCCCAAATGGTTTTCGATGCCGCTGTCCAAAAAGCTTATGGTGGGAAAAAGAAAATTCATTGGATGGAAGTTCCTGCGGGTGAAAAATCATTTAACAAACATGGAAATTGGCTTCCAGACGAAACTATCGATGCCATTAAAGAATATAGGGTGGCAATTAAAGGGCCTTTAACAACTCCTGTTGGAGGTGGTATTCGTAGTTTGAATGTTGCTTTAAGACAAATACTCGATCTTTACCAATGTGTCCGCCCAGTTAAGTGGTATACAAATGTTCCTTCACCTGTTCGTGAACCACAAAAAGTTAATATGTGTATTTTTCGTGAAAATACTGAAGATATTTATGCAGGGATTGAATTTAAAGCGGGTACTGATGAACAAAAAAAATTGCGAGAATTTTTAGCAAATACTTTAGGTAAAAAAGTACGGGAAGACTCTGGTTTAGGTATTAAACCTGTGAGTGAATTTGGTTCAAAAAGATTAGTGCGCGCTGCTATTCAATATGCAATTAAGAATAAATGTAAGAGTGTTACATTAGTTCATAAAGGTAACATTATGAAGTTCACAGAAGGTGCCTTCCGTGATTGGGGTTATGAAGTTGCTAAGACTGAATTCCGTGAACATTGTGTGACTTGGGAAGAATGCAATGGTAACGTTCCTGCTGGAAAAATTTTAGTCAAAGATGCTATTGCTGATAACATGTTCCAACAAGCTTTGTTACGTCCAGATGAGTATGAAGTTCTTGCATGCACTAACTTAAATGGTGACTACCTATCCGATGCCTTAGCGGCACAAGTTGGTGGTCTTGGCATTGCTCCTG
>CAYSZE010000058.1:0-8010 GCA_964435255.1 uncultured Oligoflexia bacterium | reverse complement strand
CTTATAATGACATCTCCTTAGTTTATGAAAAGTTTTTCATAAGCATCTTCTATATTTGAAAATAGATAAAGATGAAACCCTTTTTCTTCTGAATAACTACTTATTCGGCTATTGCCAATGTAATCATTAATTTGAAATTCTCGCAACTTATCAAGGCTATCAATTTTTTCTATTTCTTTAATTTTATTATTGGTAACAGAGTAAACTATTACGAGTTCATCTTCAAAAACTGGAGTATTTCCTGCTAACAAGTAGGCTTCTCTTTTACTATTTTTCAAAGTAAAATGAGCATCATATTTATCTTTTCTCACGAAGTCTTGGGCTCTTTCCCAAGGAAAGGCATCTGATATAATTTTATAGTCATTTGACTTAGTGAAAATATATTCAATATAATCAACAAAAATTCCCTTTACCATACCGTTGCTCTTTATTGAAAATGGATGAAAATTTTCATAGTAAGCCATTTTTATAAAGTTGTTTTCATCTGCGTGAGCATTTAAAGTCAAAAAGAGTATATCGAGTAAAATTAATATTATGTATTTTACCATACTGATCCTGTTAATTAAGTTTAATTTTAGTATAGTACTAAAAATTTTAAATTAAAGTATGAAGGATGAAAACATTTAGTTTATATTTTTATATAATTTGTAAAAAAAATATAATTTATATAAAAATTTATTTACCCATTTATTTGAAAAAATATAAATGTTAAAGTATTTTGTTTTTAAGTTGGAAATGAAAATGAATTACAGTGCTACATTTAAATTGCTAGTCAGCGGAATTTTTTTATTAAAATCATATTTAAGCTTTTCATTGCCTAAATATGATTTTGAATATTATTTTTCGCAATCTTGTAAGAGAAGTAAATTAATTAAGTCGGATAAAGAAAAAATTATTCAAACTGAATATAAAGTAAATCAAAACTACGCTTCATTTACCCCTAATTTATCTTTAAACTCAAATTATATAAGACAAGAAGAACCAGATAATGCTTTTATGAGACAGCAAAGTCCAACAGAACAAACAACGATTAAATTATCATTGGTGCAAAATTTATTTCGAGGGTTTCAAGATTATAATAACTTAGCAGTGAATAAAATTCAAAAAAATTCACACTTACTGAATAAAGAAGTTAATATTATAAATTTATATTTGGATGTTCTGAACTATTATTACCAAATAAATTCTTACTACTACACAATCGAAAACTACAAAAAAGAAATAAGTATTAAAGAAATGCGAAAAGAAGATTTATTGCATAAGAAAAAGTTTGGGAGAACTAGAAAATCAGATATTATTTCAATCGAAGCATCTATTTCTGACTTAAATGCTAAATTACTTGGAATAAAAATTCAATTAGATACAGCACTAGAATATTTTTTATATTTAACAGGAGAGAAAAATATAAATAATATTATCGGTAAAGATAACTTTGTATTACCTGAGCTTGATTCGCTTGATAAATGGTTAAAGAAAGTAATAGAATATCCTGCGGTAAAACAAGCTGCTGAAGAGTATAATATAGCTAATTATAATGTAAGTAATTTAAGAAATAAATATTTTCCAAGTATTGACTTAAGTGCTAATTACTACTTTATACGACCTGAAGTTTATTCTGGAATGAAATGGGATGTTATGTTTTCATTTTCAATTCCGATTGATATCAATTTATTACTTTATAATCAGTTATTAGAGGGACAATCAAAGAAAAAAGAAAGTCTAATAAATTATACGGAGTCAAAAAATTTATATCTTGAAAATGTTAAGAAAAAATATGCATCTTATAATGCAAAAATTGCGCAAATTAAAATGCTTGAAATGAGCTTTAATCTTTATAAGGAAAACTATTTATTACTTTTAAAAGAACAACAGCAAGGTATAGCAACAAATAGTGATGTGTTACTTGCTATGCAAAAAGTCAGTGAAATTAAAATTTCTTTAGATCAAAATAGATATTCAGCCTTAATAGATTTAAAGACAATAAAAGCTCTTACAGATTCAAAAAGTATAGTTGAAATGTATCATGATCATGAATAGGAATTTTTGATGAAAAAAATTATATTATACTTTATTCTCCCTCTTCTCGTAACTGTTGTAGTTTTTATTTTTTTATTTAATTTATTTTTTAGAAATGAAAAAGATAAGTATATAGCTCTTGTTAAAAAGGCAACAATATATGAATCAATTTATGGTATAGGAACTATTAAAGCTGAGAAGTCTTTTAAATTGTCATCAGGAGTTGTAAGTACTATTAGCAATTTGTTTGTAAAAGAAGGTGATATTGTTAAAAAAGGAACTAAACTTGTTACAACAGATGAGACAACTAGTTTTTATGCGCCATTTACAGGAACAATAACTAGTTTGAATTGTAAAATAGGCGAAACTATTTTTGCTCAGACTCTTATTTTAACTTTGGTTGACTTAACTGATAGATACTTAGTAGTTTCTTTAGAACAAAAAGGAATTATTAAAGTTAAAATAAATCAATCTGCAGTAATTAATTTTGATAGTATGCGAAGTATTAATTTTTATGGTAAAGTTGAATCAATTTATTCTACGGAAAATGACTTTTTAGTAAGAATAAAAATGGAAAAACTACCCCCGCAAATTTTACCAGGAATGACAGCTGACGTCGCAATTAATGTAAGAAAAAAAGAGAATGTTTTTATAATACCAGCGCATTTAATAAAACAAAATAAGATATTAGTGCAACATGATAATGAAAAACCTAAATTAAAAGTCATAAAAATTGGTTTAGTTGATGGTGAATTTGCTGAAATAATTGCTGAAGATTTGGCAGAAGGTGATAAAATTTATAATATAAAGAGTTAATAATATGTTTTTTCTTTCTGTTAGATATCTAAAATCTAGAAAAAAACAGACTTTTTTAACAATACTAGGTATTTTTTTTGGTGCCGCCGCCTTTATCGTTATTTCAGGGTTTTTTATTGGATTTCAAGAATATTTAGTACAACAAATGGTAAGTAATAACGCACATGTACATATCTTGGCACGCGAAGAATTTTTGTATTCTCATTCTCTTGATAATTATTTCTATGAACTCAAAAAAGACACTCACATTTTTTGGGATGTAGCTCCAAATGGGCGTAAAGATAGTGCTAGAATTGAAAATCCTATGTCATGGTACAAACGCTTGGAAAATGATCCTAAAGTTTTAGCTTATTCACCACAATATAATGCTTCAGTTTTATTATATAAAGCAGGTTCCGCTGTGACAGCAACACTTATTGGCTGTAATCCTAGGCAGCAAGTTAAAGTTACAAATATTGCTGAGTATATGGTTCAGGGGTCTTTTGATTCATTAAGTATTGGTGGCAGCCGTATCATTGTTGGTTCAGAATTATTAAGTAAATTAGGAGCAGGACTAGATCAAACTATTTTGATATCAAGTAATCAAAAAAAAATGCCATTTAAAATTGTTGGTGTTTTTAGTACTGGGAATAAAGTTGCAGACTTGCAAGCATATAGTGCAATTGAAGAAGTGCAGAAATTAAATGGTAATCCTAATGTTGTAAATGAAATTGCGGTGAAAATATTTGATTATGCTAAATCATTAGAAGTAGCGCAAAACTGGGGGTTTCTTGGCCAAGAAAAGGTGGAAAGTTGGGATCAACAAAATGCTAGTTTTTTATCCGTTTTTTATATACAAAATGTTGTAAAGAATTTAACAATTGTAGTTATACTTATAGTAGCTGCATTTGGTATTTATAATGTATTAAATATGACAGTTAATCAAAAGAAAAAAGATATAGCCATTCTACATTCTCTAGGATATAGTTCAAGTAATATTGTTTTTTTATTTCTTTATCAAGGAATTATACTGGGTATTACAGGTGGAATATTAGGAATTATTGCGGGATATTTTATATGTCTTTATTTACAAACAATTCCTTTTGCTGGTGGACCAATGTCTTCAAAGTCCGACTATTTGCATATCGCTATTGAATTTACAGTTTATATTCAAGCCATTTTTTTAGCGTTATTTACTTCTATGTTCGCAAGTATTTTACCAGCACTGGCAGCTGGTCGTTTAACTCCAATTCAAATTATTCGTGAAGGAGCAGAATAATTGTCTTTAATTATAAATAATGTAGATAAAATTGTTGGTACTCCTCCTGTACATATCATAAAAAATATTACTTTAAAAATTAATGATGGCGAATTTGTTTCTTTAACAGGAAAGTCTGGGTCAGGGAAAAGTACATTACTATATATTATGAGTTCATTAGATAATCCTTCGAGTGGTATTGTTGAATTAGATGGAAAAAACATAAATACTATTTCTAAAAAACAATTGTATTCTTTTAGAAACATGCACATCGGTTTTATTTTTCAGTTTCATTATTTAATAGCAGAACTTTCTGCTATTGAAAATGTTCTTTTACCTACAAGAAAATGTAATTTACAGAAAGAAAAATATGAATATGCAGTCCATTTGCTTGAAAGATTTGGTTTGCAAGATAAAATAAATAGACTTCCGCGCCAATTGTCAGGTGGTGAACAACAACGGGTGGCAGTGGCTAGAGCATTTGTCATGAATCCAAAGTATTTATTTGCTGATGAACCTACTGGCGCACTTGATTCTAAAAATAGTAGAATTGTTATGGAAACCATTATCGAATTAAATGAAAAAAATAAAACGACAATTATTCTTGTGACTCATGATCAAGAATTTGCAGCTCTTTCTAAACGGAGAATTTATTTAGTAGATGGAAAAGTAAGTGATTAATTATTTTTTTGAGCTGCGGTATTCCTTTGGACTTTGGTAGTTTTTTAAAGACCATATACCTAGTTTTTTATTTTTAGCTTCTTGTTCAGCTTTTAAATAAGGCGCAACATCGAATTCTTTTACCATTTTCCCATGATAAACTTCTGCCATTCCTGCTTGTACCATTTTTAAATTTATATTTTCATTATTAAAATAAATTTCTGATAAAGAACGGCCGAAAGGATCTGTAGTATAATTTTTTAAAGTAACGGTTTTGTTTTTAATTAACTGATTGATATAATTTTTGCTTTCTTCACCCATAGGTTGGGATGTTTTATTCTTTCTATTAGCAACTTCAGGGGCGTCTATCCCAATAAGACGTATTTTCAGTTTCATATTGTCAGGACTTTTTAACTGACAGGTATCTCCATCATGGCAATTTAAAACAGCATATTCAATTTGGGGATTAGCATATGTATTGCTTGTTAATACTGTTGCTAAGGCGAAAGGTAATATTTTCTTTACAAAGTAGGACATGTTAGCTCCGTTCTAAATTTAAAATCTGTTCTTTTAAACTGGCAAGGTATTGTAAAGCTTTTAGTGTTCTTGTTCCATACCAGCTTAGATTTTGTCCATTTACAAGAAAATATCTATGCATTTTTACTTGGCTTTGCGTAAAAAATTCTGTCACATGTCTTTGTTTAAACGGAAATGGTTCGGAACTAAAAAGAAAAATTTGGGTTTCAGCTAGAATGTCCTTGCTTGTATGAGCTATAAACTCTGGGTAGCGTTCTTTAGGATTTTGTGAAGTTTGTATAAGATTTGTGAGACCAATTAAACTCAATAGGTGGGAAATATAGGTTTGGTTACCTGCGACCATCCATGGCTTTCGCCAAATAAAATATAAATAATTAAGGTGTAATTTTTCAATTTCGTTTAAAATTTTTAATTCATTTAGAATAGCTGTCGTCCATTTTTTACTCTCTGACTCAATAGAAAAAATGGTACCAAATATTTCAAGAAGATCTACTGTTTCTTGTACTGTTTTAGGAAAAGTTTTAATCACTTGAAAAGAAGATAGTCTTGCTAATTTTGTTAAAGTAGCTAGACAATCTGAGGTGTTTTCTTCAGAATTCGTAATAATATGTGTTGGGTTTAAATTTAGAATGATTTCAATATTTGGATCTTTTGTTCCGCCAACAATTTTTGCTGTTTTAGAAAGATTTTTTGGGGAAATGCAGTAAGAAGTACAACCTACAATGCATGTGCTTAATCCCAGATCACAAAGACTTTCTGTAAGACTGGGAACTAATGACACAATTCTAAATATATCCTTCATACAACCTCAAAAGGAATCATTTACCATGTCATTTTAAAGTATTATAAAGTAGGAAGCGATTTTATTTGCTTTTTGTTCTGCGGGTGCTCGCTTTTTTTCTTTCTTTACTATTTAGAAATCTTTCCAGAGAATTTAAAGAAGAATAACCAGCTAAACTAGCAACTTTCTCATTATCCATTCCTTTTGCAAGCCATCTTAAAATAGCATGATTTCTTAGACTTTCAGAATTATAAGGTATACCTAATATTTCTGTACAGACTTCGTAAATAACAAATTTAATACCATGTCTGTGGAGAAAGTTCGTTCTTGTTTTTCTACTTACATTTAAGTAACCAAAGAATAATTTTGAATCTAGCGAGGTTGGTAAACTCATTTGTTCTCTAGTTTCTCTTAGCATATTTAAAGCTCTTGAAACTTCTAGATTATAAGGAACGAGTCTTTCATTATTTCCTGTTACTTTTAAGCAACCAGCGATTGAGTCTTCTGATGTCGGTTCTTCCAATTCTGGCCAAACATCACCCCAAGTTAAATTCGATGCTTCTGAAGCTTTTAATCCACATTCGCCAAGTATTAAAACCAAAGTCCAATCTCTAATTGCTTTTTCATCTTTATTTAATGCTAATTGTTTAAGTGTTCTACATAAGCTTAAATATTTTTCATGCGTTACTGTAAGTAAGGCTGGCGCAGGTTGTTTTGGAGATTTGATATCTAAGAATGGTGAGCTAGTGATAATTTTTTCAGAGACAAGAAAGTGAATAAACGTTCTCACGCTCATTTGCGCTCTTCTCATACTTGATTGGGAGTGCCTCCCATTTTCCTTTAAAAAATGTAGCCAGTTTTCTTGTGCGGGATAGGAATAATTATCAGGGCTGATTTGTTTTTCTATTAAGAATTCACAAAAGAGTGAAAGATCATTTCTATAGGCACTTATTGTATTGACTGACTTTCCTGATTTTTTTAATTGATTTAAAAATCTAATAAGCAAAGGCGACAGTTTAGAAAATGCAAATGTTTCTGGATAAAAAAAATCTTTATTTATTATTTCAGACACGACAGACTGATGGTTGACAAAATTTCCGTCCATGAAAATCTCCTCAAAATAACCATTTTTATTGAATGAAAGCATCTATGTGGAGAGAGCTTTTAATTCGATGAAAACAAGCTATTCTTTTTCGGTACCTCTCTCAATGCTGGTTGTATCAGAAAAATTTATTCTGTAATAACAATATATTATATTATTTGAAAACAAAAAAAATCTTTATTTACAAGTAGTTAATAAAATATAAGATACCCTTTGGCTACACCTTTTTTAGATTGGCGTTCAATAGCATGATCTGGTGAATTGTATTATAAGCATAGGCTATTTTAGTTTTTGGTAATGAATTGAAAGTGAAAGAAAGTTATATGAATAAAATAAAAATTACAGAAAATGAAAAAATAAAATTCAGCTATCAGACAAAAATCCGCATTGGAGATTTAAATTATGGTAATCATTTAGCCCATGACAAACTTATTTCGATTGTTCATGATGCACGAATCAGTTTTTTTCTTGAAAACAACTTATCTGAAGTCAATTATGAAGATACGTTCTTATTTATGATAAAATCCTTATCAATTGATTATATTAATCAGTCTTTTTTACATGAAAATTTAAAAATTAATATTTATGTTGGTGAAATAAATAAGGTGAGCTTTGAGCTTAAATATGAAATTTTAAAAGATAATTCATTAGTTGCTCTATGCGTAACAACTTTGGTTTGCTATAACACCTTAAAAAGACGGCTTGATCAACTTCCTGCATCATTTATCTCCGTTCTTTTAAAATGAGTTTTTAGATATTCTCCTGAGGTCACAATGGATCGGTCAAATAGAATTTATACCCGCCTTAGAAATGAAATTCTAAAAACAGATATTAATAATGTCTTACTTATGTATAAAGCGG
>CAYSZE010000057.1:0-6872 GCA_964435255.1 uncultured Oligoflexia bacterium | reverse complement strand
TTTTTTTTCATAGATATTCTCCAATATGGTTTAGTTTTTAACTTAAATATAACCTAGCATGGAAAATTTATTTTGGTTTAAATTTTAAAATTTTAGTTTAATTATTTTATAAAAAAAATCACAATATTAGTAACAAAAATTTAATATTAAAAAAATTAAATTAATATCATTCATGTATTTTTATCCAGATCGGCTGGGTCGGTACTTTCATCAAAAAATTCATTGCATTTTCGACACTGATATTTAATTTTTTTCGGTTTAGTCGTTATGCCAAAGGTGACTAAAAACCACCCCATTCCAGAATATTCTGCGATGGGAGTAACCATGTGGTGATAGCGATCGAAACCATCTGAACAGGTCTTTTTCTCTTGTGTCTTAATTGAATGGTCTGCTGTGTCTGATGTCATAAGAGATACCTTTCATCATTAATCTCAAATTATTGATAAATAACTGCAAATTTTAAATTGTGCTAGTAAAAATGAATATATTTAATTTATTAGAAAATATTAAAATACTATAGTTGTTAGATAAAAGTGAAAAAATAGAAAATTTTAATTTATATAGCAAAAAAATAAAACTCCCGCCAAAGTAATGACACTTTATTGTCACAATTTCATTTTGTAGACTGCTTATTGCTTTTTAATATTTAAAACAATAGGAGTATATATGTTTGATCTGCCTCCACAAGTACATGCGGTTGCTCCAAATGCTACAGAAATGGTCGAAGTAAGTGCAAATAAAGTAGTGGTTCCTTTTGCTGACGCATTTAGAACTGTGCTGCAAGTGAATAACCAAACTGGTTATAAGGTATTTATTTCTACTACAGTTGATGATCCTCATCAATGGAATGGTGGTGCGCGTCCAAATTTAAATTTTAATGGTGTTACTATAGCGGGTGCGAATTATTTAAAACGCAATGAAGATATGAATGCTATGGTTTCAAATGCTAAATTTACTATGAATTTTAAATTTACAGCAGCTAGTGGTGATGAAGAATTTGGAATTAATGTAAACCAGGCAGATGTTTTTAGAATGGATTTTGTAGATAGATACTATCCAACATTTCCTTTAGGCACAATGGATATAACTGGTTTTTATCAGGTTGAGCAAAAGGTATTAGGTAATGCTAATATTTTTACCATTACGCACAATCAATAAACCAAGAAGTTTAAAATAAAGTTAGACCGCTTTGTTACGCTGTATATTATTAATTTTTATAATTTTATCAGCTTCAATAGAGCGGTTTTCTATATTTTTCACTTCGGGAGTGTTTACCACTGGTAATTTAATATTTTTTACTAACTTAAACTTGCTTAACAATGTAATCATGAGCCATGTTTGATCAAATTGCCACCATTTCCAGCCGTGACGTGCTGCTCGTGGTTGGGCATGATGATTATTGTGCCAACCTTCACCGAAAGCAAGAATACCAACCCACCAGTTGTTACGTGAATCATCATTAGTATTATTAGGGCGACTTCCCCATTTGTGTGTAGCTGAATTTACAAACCAAGTCACATGATAAACGGTAACAAGTCTGACAAATATACCCCATATGATAAAGCAAGTAGCATTAAACCAGTCAAATACAACATTTGAATTTCCAATAAAACCACCAAGGATAAACAGTAAAATACCGACAACGAATTGCAAAGGTATCATATAGTTTTCTAAAAATTGATAATATTTATTTTTAGCCACATCGGGGCAGTAATGGGAAACTTCAGCAATGTCATTTAAGTCGGCTCTGCGGTTAAAAATGAAACCAATATGCGAGTGCCAAAAGCCTTTATTCATATCGTGTGGATCTTCTGGTTTATCTGAATAGGCGTGATGGACGCGGTGTTGCCCCACCCATGAAATGGGCCCCCCTTGGCAGGCAAGTGTCCCGAAAAAGGCGGCTATATATTCTAGAGGTTTCGCGGCATTAAATCCTTTATGTGCAATAAGTCTATGAAATCCGAATGTTATACCAACCATACCAGCAAGATAATGCATGATTAAAAAGGCTATAAAGGCCTGCCAGGTAAAGAAATACCAACTTAAACTTAATGCGATTAAATGGACTGTAGAAATCCATAAAAAATTCCTCCAGTTAAATTTAACAATTTTAGCGGATTCTCTTAATTTCATAATAACCTCAATAAGTTAAAAAAATAACGTAACTTATACTAATGATCTTATCGTAAAGAGAAAAAAAGAATCGTAAAAGAAATGTAAATACAACAAGAACCTGATAATACTGAGTTATATTTGGCAATCGCGGCTTAGACATTGTATTATTTCTATACTTTTAGTTACTAAATTTATAATTCAATAATAAAAATAAGATTTGATATTTTTAAAAGAAACTAAATGAACAAAAAAAGAAACAAATATTTAGTAATTTTAAAAATAATTAAAAGATCATTAAATTAAATTATGTTTGTAATAAAAAGGAATTTTTGATATTAATGTTCATAAAATTACATAGAGGTGTTTATGTCCATATTATTAAAAAATGTAATCGATTTTATATATTTGGAAATTGCAAAATTTATCGGACTATTTAGTCAAAAAGTTCAGAACAAATTATATCAAAATATGCGGTCAAAAAAATTCAGAGAAATTGCAAAATATGCTTACATAAATTCTATTTACTACAGGAAGTTATTTGAACAAAAAGGCATTTTTTTAAATGATATTGATAATACAAATATAGAAAATTTCCCAGTTATTAAGAAAAAAGATATGATTGACAATATGCAAAATGTATATACAAAAAAAGAATTAATTAATGATGAGGTTTCACGTTTCATTTATGATACAGATAATACAAAATTACGGTTTAAAGATAACTACTTATGCTTTACAACTTCTGGTACTCTTGGGGTTAAGCTGCCAATAATAATTCATTTTAAAGACTTCTTAACTTTTGTTATTTCTATGTTTTATTATAACTCAAAACCTTATAAATGTTTTTTCGGATTTAAAACAAAAGTTGCTATATTAGGGTTGATCGAAGGACGAAGTGCAGCAGTCACTTTGATAAAAAATTTATCAAAAAAAATTTATAGAACTAAAGAAATATCAATCATTATGCCAATAGATAAAATAATTGCTGAATTAAACGATTTTATGCCAGAGCAAGTAATATCTTATCCAGGTGTATTTTTATCTTTAATAAAGCATAAAAAAAATGGTTTCTTAAAAATTAATCCTAAAAAAATAATTCTATCAGGAGAAGTACTTACTGACGAAAATTTTCTTAAAATAAAGGAAGCATTCAAATGTGAGTTAACAAATTCTTATGGGTCATCGGAATGTATTACTATTGGAAGAAAAACAATTGTAGATAAAGACTATGAACTTTTTAATAATATGTGTTTACTAGAAATATTGGATGAAAATAATAATGCAGTACCAGCAGGAAAACAAGGAAGGGTTATCGTTACTAATTTCTATAATTTTAGTCAGCCTTTCATTCGATATGATACTGGAGATTTAGCTATAAAATACGAAGACAAATATGGCAATTTGATTTTTAAAGGAGTCGCTGGAAGAAATTATAAACCTATTATTTTTTCCAATAATTTAGGAATAAAAGAAGAAATATTTCATTGGTCTTTTTATACATTAGTTCTTTATTCTGAAGGTATAAGTAAGTCACAATTATTAATTGGAGAGGACTGTTTTAAAGTTATATTAGTTGGTGATAATCAATCTGTTAGTACATGTCGTGAAAAGTTTGAAAAACTTATTTCTGATTTAAAGTTTGAAAAATCAGTAAAAATGGTAGTGGAAAAAGCCGATGACATTTTACCTGAATTAAATGGAAAAATACCTTTCATAAAGTTCGAGCAAAATTTAATATTATAATTATTCAAAAGTAATTATGTTATAAATTGCTTCATAAGGCTTTCTTAAATAAATTTTATTATTTATTTCTGCAGGTATGATTCTTCTATCATCATCATGAATGACAAAAAGTTTATTTTTATCAATGAAGGTTATTCCTTCCGCTTTGTGAGTAAATAATAAAGGCTTATTTTCTTTGGTTAATAGAATTTTTAAATCATTATTTTTTTCTAGCTCGGATAAAGGTAGCTCCCATAAATAAGCCCCCACTTTTTCTTGTGCTTCAAAACTGGTTAACAGTAAAATTGAATTATTATAAGGATTCCATGTTAAAGAAGAAATGCCCACTTTTTCTTTGACATACTTAAATGAATTCTCAAAAGCATAAACCAGTTTAAAGTCATTACTTAAGTAAAGTTTTGAGTTTTCTTCAAAGATAGATACTGAAATTAAATGTACCACATTTTTAAAATTTTTATAAGATTCCCCTTCTTCTCTAACTCCAAAAATTAATTTATTGTTAGGAATAATAACAAGCCCTTCAATTTTAAAATAAGGTTTATTTATAGCTTTTTGTAAATAATATTTTATTTTTCTTGAATATTGTTCATTTTCTTTTACTTGTAAAAAATTTACATTATTTGGGTTATCAGAATTCCAATAAATGACTGAATTATATTCAAGATTGTCATCTTCTCTATCAAAAGCGGTGGTAGCTAAAATATATTTTTTATCTAATGTTTGCGCAAAATCTTCAAATTTTTTTACTAGAAAAATATTTGGATGAGTATAGTAAGTGATTTTATTTTTATTTGAAAATTTACCTTTTTTATACTCTAAGGAAAAAATTGAGGAAATTTTTTTATTTTCGATCGTTTTATCATTCCCAAATATGAGAGATTGATTATGATATACAACTGCCGAAGGTTCACAAGATGCGTCTATTTCTAAAGGTTCTTTTATTTGTATTAAATTTGTTTTTGTATTTTCTGGAAAGCAACTTATTAAACCAGTTTCAGTAATTTGTATCCGATCATTCGAGCTTGCCGCTTGGACGTTAATGTTGAAAAGAATTGTAATTAATAAAGCTATAAAATTTTTCATTGTAAAACCTACTGTTATAAGTTCTTTTTAATAGCATAATTCTTTATTATGATTGATTATTTGTCAAGAAAATATTATAATTTTAATGCGGCATTGTATATATCTTTACTATTTAATTCATATTTTGCAGAAATTTCTTTACAGGCATTTTTTAAAGAAACTTTATTATCAAAAGCATAATTTTTTGCAAATTTTGCTGCTTCATCTATTGTTGGTTTTGTTTTTTTTATTTCATTTATATTAATGCATATAACGTATTCGCCTTGAATTTCATTAATCTTTGAAAAGTATTCATAAACTTCAGTTGAAAGACCTGTTTTGTGTTCTTCAAACTTTTTTGAAATTTCTTTTGAAATGCATAATTGCACATTATCATTCATAAAAAAGTCATTAATATTTTTTAAAGTATTGAGTAGTCGTTTGGGACTTTCAAAAATAACAGCGATACAGGGGGAAACAGATTTCCATAGTATAAATTCTTTGAATTGATCTTTTGTACTGCGTTCAAGAAAAGCTGAAAAAATTGTCCGTGGTTGTATAAATCCGCAAGCTGCTAGGGCTGAGGTTAAACTACTTGGACCTGGAACAGATTGAATTAAAATATTATTTTTATGAGCTTCAGCAACCAGTAACGATCCTGGATCTGAAATACAGGGAGTGCCAGCATCGGTGACAATAGCTGCTGTTTTAGTCGTTGAATTTAAAAGCTTTTCAATAAGATAGCTTATTTTGTTTTTTTCATTGTGAACATGTAAACTTTCTAACGGTGTTTTTATGTGAAAAAAATTTAAAAGTTTTCCTGTGTGGCGTGTGTCTTCACAAGCAATAAAACTAACTTCAGATAAAATTTCTTTTGCTCTAGGGGAAAAATCATTTAAAGTACCTATTGGTGTTGCGACAATATATAAAATAGCGGGTTTCATTCTTTTCCTTTAGGATATTCAAAAGGTTCAGCATAGAACTTTCCTTTTGTATCTTTTAATACTTTACCTATAGAATATTTAGCATCATGCGTAAAAAAAATTTTTGCATTTAATGGTAAAAGTTCTTCTAATAAAGCTTTTTTTTCATCTATTACAAGTTCTGGATATCTATCATAACCCATTGAAATAGGGACATGCATCCAGGCGAATCCAGGTATTAAATCACTAGTGAACACAAGTGGGCCATCGGGTAATTGAATTTGCGCAAGCATAAGACCTGGCGTATGGCCGTTAGAAAAGCGGAAAGTGATTAGTGGTAATAAATCTGTTTGCCCATGACTTTCAACTAATATGAGTCTACCTGAAGCTTCTAGGAGCTGATTTAGTATAGGAATATAAGAAGCTTTATCTCTCGAATGAGGGTTATTTGCTCTTTGCCATTGTTCTGCGCCAACATAAAATTTAGCATTGGGAAAGAGTAATTTTGTTTCACCTTCATGATATGCGCTTAAAATGCCACCAGCATGATCAAAATGTAAATGCGATAAAATAACAGCATGAATATCTTGTTGTGTTAAGTTAACTTTGTTTAAACTTTCTAATAAAATATGTTCATTTTCAACAACACCATAACGTTCTTTTAATTTTGGCTCAAAAAATGCACCAACTCCTGCCTCTAATAAAATATTTTTTCCTTGCCAATTTTTTATTAATAATGAGTTACAAGCTAGCGGAATTCTATTTAGATAATCAGGTTTAATCCACTGTTCCCACATAGCTTTTGGTGCATTGCCAAACATGGCACCCCCATCGAGCATTTGTGAATTTCCTATTAAAGGTAAAATTTCCATAGTTATCTCCGCTTTAATTTTTATAATTTTGTTGGGTCTTCAGAACTTTCAATGTAGGGATCAATACTCTCCAAGTAGGGAGCGATTGTTTTTACTGGAATTTCTGATTGAATGATAACCCATTTACCATTTCTTAGAATATAAGGACCAGGCATAG
>CAYSZE010000056.1:0-4405 GCA_964435255.1 uncultured Oligoflexia bacterium | reverse complement strand
TATTGGGATTGATACCAACCAGAAAATTATCAAAAGTTGCATAGAAAATGCGAAAAAATTAGGGTACGATGACGTTTTAAGTTTTGAGTGTGCCTCAATGGCAACCTATAAATGGGAACAAGCAAGTCGTCCTAATGCTGTCATTGCATTGCATGCTTGTGATACAGCAACAGATATGGCTTTAGCATTTGCAATTAAAGAGAAAGCCGACTTTATTGCTGTGGCTCCTTGCTGCCAAGCCGAATTAGCGCGAAAGTGGAAAGAAATTGTGGGAGAGCATCCTTTAAATCCTATTTTTCACACACCGCAAATTCGTAGAGAAACCGCTGCACATGTGACAGATACAATGCGTATGACTTTAACAAGAGCTTCGGGATATGAAGTGACAGCAACAGAATTCGTGCCATCAACACATACTCCCCAAAATCGTCTTATGACTTGCATTAGACGTGGAAATTATCTTGAGTCTGCTAAAAAAGAATATCTTTCTTTAAAAGAACATATGGGCGGTCAATCTATTACTTTAGAAGAATTATTAGAAAATAATATTTAGTTTTTGGAGAAAATGTTATGCGCATGTCTAAATTAGTGGGAAGAACAATTAAAGAAACACCACGAGACAGTGAATTGCCAAGTCATAAATTTATGTTACGTGGCGGCTATATGAGACAATATTCTGCAGGGATTTATGGTTTACTTCCGCTAGGTATGCGCTCCATTGCGAAAATAGAAAAAATTTGTCGCGAAGAAATGAATGCGGTGCAAGGGCAAGAAATTCGAATGCCTTGTTCAGCAACAAAAGAATTATGGGAAGAAACTGGGCGGTATCAGACTTTTGGTAAAGATATGATGAAATTTCATGACAGACATGAAAAACCTATGGTATTAAACCCAACCCATGAAGAGCCTGTTGTTTTCTTAGCGCGTACTGAAGTAACAAGCTATCGACAGCTCCCTGTTATGCTTTATCAAATTCAGACTAAATTTCGGGATGAACCTCGTCCTCGTGGCGGTCTTATTCGTTTACGTGAATTTACTATGAAAGATGCCTATAGTTTTCATACCAATGAAGAAGATTTAAAAGAATATTATGATCAGGTTTTTGCTGCTTATGAACGTTTCTTTAAACGCACAGGTTGTAAAAACTTTGTCAGTGTGATGTCTGATAATGGTTTATTTGGTGGGCGTTATTCGCATGAGTTTCAAATGCTGGCACCTACAGGTGAAGATAAACTTATCACTTGTCCAAATTGCAAGTACAGTGCCAATGAAGAAATTTCAACATCGCCATTTGTAATTAAAACGGAACCTGAAAAAAATATTGATAAAGTTCATACACCAAATGCAAAAACTATTGAATTATTAACGAAACAATTAAATTGCGCAGCAGAACAAACAGCAAAAGCTGTTATGTTTCAAACATTAAATGGCGTACCTGTTATTGCTTTTGTTCGCGGTGATTTAGAAGTTATCGATAAAAAGGTACGAACATTAGTGCAATCAGAAGTTGTTCCAGCGACACCAGAAACCATTGCTAAAGCAGGAGCTGTGGCTGGTAGCACAGGACCTATGGGCTTAAATTTACATTCCTGTTTCGTTGTTATTGACCATACAGTTGCCAAAGGAAATAACTTTGCTACAGGTGCGAATGAAAAAGATTATCACTATATTAATTTTAATGTGCAACGCGATTTTCTGGCTAAATTAAATGATGCAGAAAAGAAAAAAGTCATTATTGGTGACATTGCTGCTGCACGCGAAGGTGATCCTTGTCCACATTGTAATCACGATCTTAAAGAGACACGTGGGATTGAATTTGGGAATATATTTCATTTAGGAACTAAATACTCTAAAGACATGGAATGTACTTATCTTGATCAGCAAGGGAAAAAACAATATCCTATTATGGGCTGTTACGGTATTGGCATTACACGTCTTTTACCAGCAATTATTGAAGAAAGTCATGATGACAGAGGCCCAATATTACCGTTACCTATTGCCCCTTTTGAAGTGCATTTCTGTGTGCTCAATAGAAAAGAACAAAGCGTGCAAGAAAAATCGGAAGAATTGTATAAAAAATTCTTAGCAGAAAATATTGAAGTTCTTATTGATGATCGTGATGAAAAACCTGGTTCACAATTTGCCGATGCTGACTTATTTGGTGTGCCTTTTCGGGTTATCATTTCACCAAAAACTTTAGCAGAAGGGTGTGTCGAATTAAAATATCGTGATAACAGACTGGAAGCTCGTAAAATTAAGGTGGAAGATATTGTGCAGATCGTTAAAGATGAGATTTCTGTTGAGTATAAGAAATTTAATACAATTTAACTGAAATAAATATATTTTTATTCTTAATATAAATTTATAATAAAAATTAGAAATTATTCTGAAATAATTTTGCATACAAATTATTAATATTATAGTGTTATAAATTATATAGTTTAACGAATTAAAGTTGGATTGATATATGAAACACTTTATTTTACTATTTTCTTTGATGTTCTCTCTTTTTTTTAATATAAAAGTTTTTCCAGATTCTTATGTTCATGCAGATACCCAAGAAACTTTATCGAGTACCAGTATTATTTGTTCTAATGGTTTTTCTGAGTGGTATTGGCTTAAAGAAGGAAGCAATAAACAAAAAATAACTGGCAAGTGGGGTGAATATAAATTTATTTCTTATCAAAATACGCAATATGATGTAATTTCAAATTACTATTTTGCTCCCCAAATTAATTTTAACTTAGTAGAAATAAGAAATAAGTGTGTTGAACAATATGGTCAAGGTTTTATTTATATTCACCCAGCAAATAGTTTTTTAGATGACTGGTATATATTTCGTGATAGTAATGACAACTATTGTGAAGGTAAAGTGACAATAAAAGTGCAGCGTTGTAACTTGAATATGAGACATTGTAGCATAAAAGAGAAATTAGCTATTTACAGAAACAAAAATTCTTTTAATGATTTCATACAAATGATAAAGTATTAAAAGAATTTTTATCATTATTTTGTATTACAGCTTGTATCTTGGCATTTTTCGTAACACTTACATCCAAGTATAAATGTAACATAGTTGTTGATATAATAAGTGCCATCTCTAAGAAATTCATGGCTTTTTAAAATACTCATATCGGCATTAACTAAAGCATTATTATAATCTTTTATCACATATAACTTTCCAGATTTTAGAAAATTTACGACTTCTTCTGGAGTTAAAGAATTGTATTTTGGTTTTCCTAAACAAGATTGGTAACATTTATAACATAAATTTTCTTTTAATCTTTTTGCATGACTTACATTTGTTGAAATTATTATGAATAGAATGAAAACATATTTTTGCAAAATTTTTTCCTCTGTCTATTCTTACTGTAATCGGTGTAAAATGCTGCTTTTGAAATTTAAAGGCAAAAAATTGAATGAGCGGGAAAAAAATGCCATATATTAAATAATTTTCTGATTAATTCGTTTATTCAATTTTGTAAAATAATATATAGACCTTTAAGTTTGGAGAAATAATGAACGCATTAAAAACTATCTGCTTTTTAGCAATCTCTTTTTCAATCACAGCATGTTCGTGGAATAGTCCTTCAGAAGATGCAAGAAGCTTGGCAAAATATGTAGGAAGTGGTGTCTTTGATATGAATGATAAACAACAAAATGACTTAAATCAGATTGTTGAATCTGGATTAAAAGCGCATGATGAAATTGTTCCTATTAATAAGGAATTATTTAAGGAAGTTGAAAAGTCTTTGCAAAGTGGGAATTTAGATACAGAGAAGGTTTCTCAGCTTATAGAACAAAAAAAAATAATAGAAGCTAAATTAACAAATAAAGAAATGCTAAAAGTTAAAGCTTTAATTGGCACTTTTACACCTGAGCAAAGAAAAAAGGGGATTGAAGCTTTAACTAAAGCAAAAGAGAACTCAAAAACAGTCCAATATATGCTTGGAGTTATTAAGTAGCTATAATTAAATAAAAAATTATAAAAAATAAAATTGCTTGTATTTTAAAATATTTAATAATTTAATATTTATAAGTTAAATAAAAAAATATTTTATATTTAAATATTAAGAAAATACTTATCATATTGATTATATAAATAATTTTAAATCTAGAGTGAAAATTAAATTATTGCTTTCCTAAAATTATTTTCTCATTTAAATTAAATGCTCTTCTCAAATTGTACAAATATTAATGAGTTGATCTTTGAAGTAATTTTTGTTATTGAGAAAGAAAATACTAATAAATATTGAGGTTGAAAATGTCTTTTATAAAGAAATGTACTTTTGCTGTGTCATTATTACCTTGGACTACTGCATTTGCTGAACCTGCATATGTGTACTGTGCGAATAAAAATTACAAATGGGAGTGGTTAAAAGAAAATAATAAAAAGGTAACTGTT
>CAYSZE010000055.1:0-11820 GCA_964435255.1 uncultured Oligoflexia bacterium | reverse complement strand
TTTTGATTGTAAAATGAAGAAATAAAGCTATTAAAAAGATAGTTTTGCGATAAAATCAAAATTAAACAGGTAATAATGTACCAAAATGAAAGCCAAATAGTAAAGCTTATGTTAAAATTATTTTCTCTTATATTTTTAATTAATAAGGAAATTTTTTGCATGCTCAACTTTCATCAAACATATATCCTATTCCTCTAACAGTTTTAATAAATTTTCTACTAAAACCATCATCTATTTTGGCTCTTAATCTTCTTATATGAACATCGACAACATTTGTGTCAGTATCGAAATTAATATTCCAAATTTTTTCAGATATTTCACTTCTAGATAAAGCGACATTATGGTTACGCACAAGCAATGAAAGCAGCATAAACTCTTTAGGAGTAAGTTCTATTTTATTACCTTCTCTAGAAACTTTTTTCTTATTAAAGTCGATTTCTAAGTCAGCAAAAGTAAGTATATCTTTTTGGATAGTAGGTTTTCTTCTTAATACTGTTTGAATACGAGCGACTAATTCTGAAAAAGCGAAGGGTTTTACTAAATAGTCATCAGCACCTAAGTTCAATCCTTTTACTTTATCTTCTATGTCATCACGAGCGGTAAGCATTATGATATGGGTTTTATTATCAGATGCACGTAATTCTTTTAGTATAGACCAGCCATCTAATTGAGGAAGCATGACATCAAGAATAATTAAATCATAGTTGTTTACTTGAGCTAATATAAGACCTTCTTGCCCATTTGATTCAACATCAACAACGTAACCTTTTTCAGTAAGGCCTTTTTTTAAAAAAGATGCAGTCTTTTCAGCATCTTCAATGATTAATATTTTCATTAGAGTTCCCCTATAACATATTTATCGCAAAATTTCATATATATTCAACGTTTGATTTTTGACAATCAGTATAACTACTTATAATTACTGAAAAATAAAGCAAGATTATTAGTTAACTATTGAATAATAATAGAAATAAAAGAAAATCTTAATTAAAGAATTTTCTTATTAAATGAAATACTATAAGTAAAAAGTAAAAAATGTAATGTTATTTTTTACGTTAAAATATGTTTCATAAATTCTTCTTTTATATTTAAGGTTTTATAAAAATACAGAGATTTATTTTAATTATGCTTTAATTTATTTGTAATAATTTCTTTGTTTTTAATGGTATTTTATTATTAATATCATTATGTTACGTTTGTATAAATTTATATTTAATATTTGTAATCATTTAATTACTGTTTAACAGCTTTGTAATCAACATTATTTTATAACGAATGTGTGTTTTTAAAGTTATTCGAGTGAGAATTTTATGGAATAGTTCGCTCTATAAAGCTTTAATTTTTATAATTTTAATAGTTACAATAACTATTTAATGTTGAAAGGAAATTTTTATTGATGAAAAAAATATTAATTATTTTTTTGATTATTCCTGTTTTCCTCGCTTCTTGTGAGAAAAAACCTTCAAATCCTGAAAATACAAATTCAGTAATTAATTTTGAAGAATCAAATTTTTCTATACCAGCAGAGTGCGAAGTGTAATTTTAATAACAACTTTTTTCTTTTTTTCCAACAATTAACTTAAAGGAATTTTTATGAAAATTCGTAATTCTAAGTTTCTGCAAATAACAATGATAACAGTTGCTGGTGCAGCTTTTGCTGTGTCCTGTAACAAAGGAAGTTCTTCATCTTCTGAACAAACAGCTGATGTCACTCCTGCTAAAGCAGATCAAGCTCATTTGACTGTTCGTGTTCCTGTTGCGCAAATCGTTGCAAAAGTAGGAACTAAAAAAGAGCAAGTTATTTCGATTAAAAATGAAGGAACAAAACCTGCTTCTAATATCGTATTAAGCGGTCTTTCTGCTCCTTTTACAATCAAACCAACAGCTGCACCAGTAGATCCAGCTAAACCAGTAGATCCAGCTGCACCAGTTGCGAAATCTGATGCAACTGCACAACCAGGTGATACTTCGACTGATCCGTCACAACCAGCAGCTTCTGAGAAAAATGCTTGTGAAATAAAAACATTAGCTCCAGGTGAATCTTGCGAAGTGACTGTTGAATTTGCTCCAGAAAAAGTTGGAAGTGGAAAAGAAACACTTACAATTCAATATATGGGTGAAGGTAAGGCTTTATCTGCTGCTTCTGATATAGCTTTCTTAGCAAAAGGTGAAGTGAAATTAGATATTCCTACACTTCCACAATTAAAAGCAGAAGTTTCAAAAACTGCAACTCAAACTTTAACTATAACTAACCAAGGTGAAGAAGCAATTTCTGGATTAAAAATTGCAGATTTAGCAGCTCCATTATCATCAAAATCAACTTGTAAAGATACTCTAGATGCGGGTGCAAGCTGTGACGTTGAAGTTACTTTTGCTCCTTTAAAATTAGTTGACGACAAAGTTGAATTAAAAATTTCTTATAATGATATCGACGCTGATGGCAAAGAAGTTCCAGTAACTGCAAGTTCTATCGTTTCTTTTCAAACAATTGGAAAAGCAGATTTAGCTATCGAGTCTAGTGTTGCAGCTGACTATTTAGTTGCGAATTTAGGAACTACAGCAACTCGTACTTACACTATTAAAAATAATGGTAACGGTAAAGCTTCTAAATTAACACTTCCTGTATTAGTGACTCCTTTAAAAGTTGCTGCTACAACTTGTAAAGCTGAGTTAGACAAAGAGCAAAGCTGTACTTTTGATGTTGTATTAACAGCAGACAAAGATAATTATGATGTTGCTGGTTATGCTATGACAGTTGTTTACAATGATGGTCAAGCACAAAAAACTGCAATTTCTAATATTAACTACAAATCTGTAGCAGCAAATGTTTTAAATTTATCTCAATACAAAGTTGCAACTGCAAGTATTGAAATTGGAACTATTTGTAAGACTCCAGAAGTTTATGGAAATGGTTTACACAATATTCCATTGGTTTCAACTTTCACAGGTACTGATGTGAATGGTAAAAAAGTTGAAGTTCAATTGGCTGATGTTGTTAAATCTACGCAAGTACTTTCTGTTTCTGGTGGTATTAGTGCGGCTGCTTCTGGAATTTCAGCAATTAAAAATACATATTCAAAATGTATTGATGGTTCTTCTATGCCAGAAGGTGTAAGCGCTGTTTACTTATCTTCTTCCGCAACAGGACAAACTCTTGATATCGGTGCGAAACTTTCTTACATTGAAAAAGACGGAAAAGTTTCAACTATTAGCACAGATAACTACCAAGCAGGACGTGTAAAAGTTGATGTTAAAGATAACCCTTTAATGAAAATTGCTGCTGAATCTTTATATTCTATTGGAATTGTTGATGATCACTACAGCAGTGGATTGGTAACAAGAGATAACTATAGATTATTTAGAATTTTACCTGCAAGCTTAAAAGATACTCCTTCTTTAGCTATAGCTCATGTTAACCAAATTCGTATTACTAATACGAACCAAAACAAGAGCTCAAACTGGTACCAAATTCCTCTTAATACTTTTAGTACTGACTTAGGTTGGTTTGACCAAGGCAAAAGAAAGACTTTCTTGAATAACCAATATAGAAGAGAATTCTACTCTGGTAAGTTCATGGTTGGTAGATTAAAACCTGCATCAATGTCAGTTGTTACTTTAAGTAAAAATGATACAGCTAACTTAAAAATGGCTACTATTACTAGCCAAGACTTTGCTCTAGCTTCTATCTCTGACTCTGGTATGCCTAGCTGGGTAGGAAACTACCAATGGCACCTTCCTATCAAACTTGAAATGCAAGGTACTGACTCTTTTGGTAACCAATTTACTGCAGTCTTGGGCGATAACTTCTAAGATTCTCTTGAAAGTTAAAAGTCTAAACTTAACCCCCAAAGATTCCTTTGTATCTTTGGGGGTTTTTTATTTTATATAGTTTATTTTACTGCTTAGTTATCTGATTGCTATTATTTCTAAATTATAAAAAATAATAGCATTTTTATTTTTAAGTTTATTTTTATAAATACTTTTTCTATTCCAAATTAATTTATTTAACAAAAATATTTACCTAATAAATTTTAATATATAAACATTTATCTACCGTTCATAAATAAATTTTTTTATAGAAAACTATTTTTTTAACACGCTAATATATTATATTTATTTGTATGATTTTATTGCTTTTTTGTTGTAATGTATTTATTAAAATTAGGGTGAAAAACATATATTTATAAGATGTTTTAAAATTTTTGATAATTTGTTAATAAAAAATAAAATTGACATACAATAAAAAACCTCATTATTAATTACTTTTGCTATTAAAAATAAATGTCACAAATTTTATTTTTAATATAACTTATTATTTAAACTGAAAATGAGGAAATTATGCAAATTACTAGCAAAAATAATAAAATTACTGCAATTTTATTATTTAGTTTATTTGGAGGATTATTTGTTCAATCATGTAATAATAAAAGTTCTGAGTCGAGTAAACAGAAATCACAGTCATCACCTGTCGCAAGTTTATCTGAAGTAAATAACTCTGACTTATTACCTAATGAAAATAATGCGGGATCTGAGGAATTTGGGGGTGATAATACCAATAATACTTCAACGAATATGAATATAGTTTCCGAAGAGGGTGATGAAGGAGCAGAGGGTGATGAAGGAGCAGAACCATTAATCGGTGGCAGTGGAGGGGAAAAGAAAGCGGGAGGAGAAGCTTCTATAATTGTTCCCCCTCAAGGGAACAAGAAAGCTGACAGCGGGGTTTTGAATACAGTTAATACTGAAAAAGAGCCTTTTTTTGCAACAGATGTCAGCGGTATTAGTAATAATATAGCGAAAAATACTTTACTGGTAGAGGATGGAGAATCTCCTGTTCAGGTCACAACTGAAAATGAAGCAAAAAGTCGAAAAAAAAGAGCCAGCAATTCAGCTAAAACGACTTTTAAAAAATTGATTAAATCTCTCCACCATAAAAAAAATCATGATAAAATAAAAAAACAAAATCAAGATTTCGTAGAAAATAATGATGAGAAAAATAATGAACTCACTGTGAAGAAGGCAGAAACTCCCTTAAATTTAAATTCTAATCTTGAGATTGTAGAGGTCGGGAAAGAAATGGCAAAAGAACCAATTTCTTTTGCAAATGAAGAAAGTGATAAAAACTCACATACAAATACGAATAATAAGGTAAAACAAGTACCAAAAAAATGGAGTCAGTTTTTTAGCCGTAAAGATATTCTAGTTAAATTAAAAAAGTTAAAGAAAAGCAATGATGAAAAAAAATATGTTGAATTTATATCTGAAACAACGCAGCCGTTGGCTAGAGATTTAAGCAGTCAGGACAAAGAAACAACGCAGCCGTTGGCTAGAGATTTAAGCAGTCAGGACAAAGAAACAAAAGAGCCGTTGAGCAATGCATTTAATTTACAAGATGAACATCATTTCTCTAATGTTAATATTCAGCAAAATCCTTCAGAAATTCAAAAACTTATTGATCATCTAAATGAAATAAATGGTCTGCAACTAAAAATATGGTCTTTGTGTAGAGAAAATAATCAAGCAAAAAATTCAACTGTTTACGACAATAATTTACATAAAACACCAATTGCTTTTGTACTTTTTGATTCGAATAATTTACCATTACAGTTAACAAAAACACAATTAACAATAATTAAAGATCATTTAATTATAAAAAATTTAATAAACCAACAAGAAAATTTGTTAACAGAAGATGATAAAAAATTTGATAATTTTACGAGATGCGCTGATGGCAGTATTCCTAAAGAGTCTCATTTTTCTAATGTGTTTTATATTAAAAATAAATTACCAACAGAAAAATTAATGCGACTAACTGCTGCTTTAAAACTTATTGGTCTTAATCAAGAAATACGAATGAATCTAAATGAAGCTATCAAAATTCCTATTAAAGTAAGCAGTCAAGTAGATAAGCATAATTTATTTGAAAATTTTGTACATGTATTTAAAACTGAAAATATAACGACAAAAGAAAAGTATAAATATATAACATCTGTATATAATGGTAAGTATAAAAATAACGAGAATGTATCAATATTTATTAATAAGATATCTATTATTGATGAAAATGGCAGAGTAGTAAACTTTTTGCCAACGGAAGGAAAATTAGCTAATACAGTCAACGGTCTTAATCAAATAAATATAGGGCAGAATAAAATTTTAACACATATTGAGTTCTTTGATTTAAAAAAACAAGAGTATGAAATTGAGAAAATATTTTTAGATCATTTTTCAAGTAGAGCTTTTGAATTTTCAGGAGTAAAGAATTTAGCGAATGCAATCACAAAAATTCAAAAGAATAACAAAATTGGGTTTTTACTAAAAATTGACAACATATATGATTCTGAAAACCATTCTCCAGTAACGGTTGAATTGTATGGAAATGACAGTTTTGGCAATCCAATTAAATCTATAATCAAAGATAGTAAATGGTAATTAGTTTCTTAAGTTAGCATTAAATCCAAGTGTCTTTAAATTATTTTATTACTAATAATTTATTATCATTAAATATTCTATTAAGCAAAATTAAATAAACAGTCCGATAAAAAAAGTAATAACTTGTGTTTATTGGTGTTTTTTATTAAGTATGACTTGTCTGTTGTTTTATTGAAAAATTTATTTAATTCTTGTAAATATTTAATTAAATTTGTTTTATTACTTGTATTTTGGATATTTATTAATTTTATTAAAAAACAAGTTTTTATTATTTTGTAATATTTTATTTAAATTAAATAAAATATTAAAATAATATTTTATTTTTATAAATTATCTTTTAAATTGTTATATTTATGTATTTATTTTAATTTATTATTTATTTAATTTATTTATTTAAAAAGTCTTTTGTATATATTTGATATCGTTAGTTAATTATTTAATAATTTTGATTTTTTTTGAATAAAAATATTATTAAAATTATTGCAAAAAATGTTTATTAATAGTTATTTATTATTATTTTTATTAATAAATATATTATAAAATTATTTGACAGATATTTGAAAATTTAATTATTAAATAAATGTGGTTGTTATTTGTGAATGTAATTAAAATATATTTAAAATATTTTATTACATTTGTTAATTTTTATAATGGAGATCTTATGAAAGTAGAAATTACTAAAAATAAATTATTGTCAATTTCTTTAATAGCTGTTTTAGGTGCGACGTTTTTAACTTCTTGCAATAACAAAAAATCAGATTCTAAAGATCAAAATCAACAAACATCAGCTCCTGGCGGAGATGGAGCAGGCGGTCCAGGAGCGGGCGGTCCAGGAGCAGGCGGTCCAGGAGCAGGCGGTCCAGGAGCAGGCGGTCCAGGAGCAGGCGGTGATGATTCCATTGCTGGTAACTTGGCTGATAATGATTTGAATAAAAATGATGACGAAGTTATTGATTTAAGTAAATTACCACACGCCAGCTCTACAGTTTCTGCTGAGCTGAAAGCCTTAAAATTGGAAGATAAACCTGGCCTAACACTTAAATTAAAGTCACTATGTGGAGATGATACTAAAAATAGAAGTGTCATTAACAATGGGCGTCATAAAACACCAATTGTTTTTGAACTCACTGATAATTCGGGAGCGGTTACATTAACCCCAGAGCAACTCGAAACAGTCAGAAAAAGTTTAGTTATTAAAGATATAGAAAATCATAATGATATTGCAATAAGCAGTGCTGAAACAGATATTAATGACTTTACAAGATGTGCAAATGGTGTCGTTCCTGCAAATTCAGAATTGAAAAATGCTATTTATATAAGTTCGAATGCTCTTACACCTAATAAAATGCGTTTAATAGCTTCGCTTGAAATAGAAGAAGGTAAAACAACAATTTATAGTGTGGCGAAGTCTTCTAAATATAAAGAAGCGTTAAAAATCCCAGTAGTTGAAAACACACAAAAGGGCAAAACAAACTTATTCGATTCATTTAAACACGAGTTTAAAGTAGAAAATAATAAAACTAAAGATAAATATAAATACCTTACTACAAAATATATTGGTAAAGAGAAAGGTAATGATAATGTTGTCTTAACAGTGAACGATATTGTTATCACAGATAATGATGGCTATTCTGTAAAATTTGCAGCTACTGATGCAAAGTTAACAAATACTATTGCAAATTTAGATGCTCTTAATATAGGAAAAAATAAGAATTTAACTGCTATAGAGTTTTTTGGTATGGAAACTAAAGCAGCTGATATTCAAACATTATTTAAAACCACGTTCGCTGGAAGTGACTTTTCATTCCATGATGTAAAAGATTTAGCTGGTGCCAATAAGAAAATACAAGCAGATAAAACATTAGGTTTGTTAATTAAAATTGATGATAAACATACCTCTACTAGCCACTCAGCAATTAAAGTGACTTTAAAAGGAAATGATAACTTTGGAAACGAATTTATATCTGAAATTAAAGATCCTAAATGGTAAAATGATAACCAAGATACTTTTAAAGTTATAAAAGAACTAAATGTATTTTAACCTGCTTTTAATAATGTGAAGTTAATTAATAAATTGTCCAATTCCTAAATTTCTTTTAACAAATGACTAGACATTTTTTAAAAGAAATTTTTTTTATTTATTTTAAATACTGTAATTAATAAATGCAAAAATGTTTGACAATTTTCGTTTTTTTTAAGAGTTAAATAGAATATGACATTATAAATTTTAAAATAACTTCTGTAAATTGTGCACTTAAATCAATATTCTTAACTGCGCCAGCCCGATAATTTGTAGATCCAGTAGCATTAAATGAATGCGAATTGATATCGAGTCCAGCTCCTATCCCTACTTTTTCCGTCAAGTCATATGTAGCTATTCCTGAAAAACCAATTTTCATATGATTCTTTATATTATAATCATTGGTTAAATGTCCTTCATAAATAAAAATTGGGCTGTAATTATAATAATAAAAATCTTCATTTTGTGAGGCTTTATCATAAATAGAATAGCCAAAATTTGCGAGAGCAAAAAGGTTTAATCTGTCAAAAATTGTAAAATTGAAACCACCATATAAATCAAGAAATAAAGATTGAGATTTTCCGTCTTTAGTAGAACTTGTTCTACCAATATTATAATATTTATCAACAGATTTGTGTCCGACATTGTAAGTGTAGTCAAAACCTGCGCCTATTACAGGATAGCCAATATCTGTTTTAATAATTGAATAAAAAGCAGCGGCACCTGCATTTAACCCGCCATATGGCATATCGGCTTCTGAGGTGTCTATCCCGCTAATTCCTTGGTCTTTTAGTGATTGGTCGAAGGTATTAAATGTCGGGTAACCGCTATAATAACTGAAGCCAACAGAACCCATAATTTCAATAAATCTATCATTTTTTTCTTGAGCATATAGAGAGAATGGAATTATAGACGAAATTATGTATATTAAGTGTTTTATTTTCATGCTACTTCTCCTCTAAAAATTTCTTTATTTAGTTAAAAATATACTGCAATTACCAAAATTATAAATAATATACGTCAATAAATCAATGTTACTTTTTACTTACTAAAACAGTTACCATGCAATTACTTTGAATATTAAGCATACTTGTAATGGGATCTATTAATGGCTCTATGCTTAAGAGTAAAAATATACCAACAGCTGGAGGGATTCCTAATGGGGACAGTACAACTCCAAATGTTGTAGCACTTAAAATAGCTGGTCCTGCGGTACTTGCGATTGAAGATAGAAAACTTGTTATTAAAAGAATTATTAATGAATTAAAATTAATTGGAATTTTGTATAAATTCATTAGAAAGAATGCAATTGAAATGCTTCTGATCATAATTCCTGGTTTAAATATGCTTATTCCGAGAGGCAAAATGAGTTCTACGTTTTTCTTTTCTAGTTTAAATTCATTGGTTAACGCGAGCATAGCTGCTGGCATTGAGGCAAAACTACTCGATGTTGCAAATGCTATTAGATAGGCACTTTTTAAGTTTTTTATAGTAGATAAAATTGAAATATGTTGTTTCCTACTTATAATAAACAAAAATATAATAAATAATGTAAAAATTGTCATATAAATAAGAGCAATAAGGTCGAATAAAGATCTTAAAGTTTCTATTCCAACACTAGAAATAAAACCTGATATTATAAAAAATATGCCAATAGGTAATATATAAAGTAAAATATTTACCATTTTCATAAAAGCTGCGAAAATACCATCGAAAAATTCAATAGCAGTCTTAGCATTTGGGTTTTCTGAACGCCCAAGACATATTCCTAATAATATTGAAAAAATAAGAATGGATATGTCTTTTCTTTCATAGATAGATTTAATGATATTAACGGGTAGTGAGTTTTTAAAAATGTCGATAAAGTTATGACTTATTGTAATATTTTTTGCGAGAGTTTTTTCAGAAGAAGCTATACCATTACTAAGCATTTCTAATGTTTCTTTAGATAAATTGTTTCCAGGAGAAAGAATGAATGAATATGAAAATGTAAAAAAAGAAGTGATTAAAATAAATAAAAAGTAATAAAATGATAATTTTTTTAAGTAATAAATAGAGTTGCTGTTGTGAAATATATTGTAAAATCCACAAATAATTGCGGTCATCATAATAGGGATGACAGTTATTTGCAATAATTCTAAGTAAATCTCGCCAAAAAAAGCTAATTTTTTTGCTAAATTTGGTAGATATATTCCGAAAAAAATACCCAATATCATTGTTATTAATATTGTCCAATGATTTAACATAATTTGTTTGAATTTTTCTTTCATTTTATATCTCGCATGTACTTTTTAATAAGCTGTTTTTCCTTGCCATTATTTTTCATTCTTCTTATATATAAATTAATCCAGTTTGCTAAATTTGTAGATTTCCAATTTAGAATAACGCAGATCGGGTCAATTGCGTCTTGAATTATTTTTTTTCTGACGTATAAATTAGATTTTTTATTGCTACTGAGTAGATTATTCGCATATACTTCATCAACATAAACTCCTAATATTTTTTCCTCTAGTGCATCGTTAAATGCGTTTTCTAAAGAGTCATATTTGACAATTGAAAAGTCCTTAAAATTTGTTTTCAAAAATTCATAATTTTGTTTAGAAAAATCTTCGTAGGATGCGTTGTTTAATATGGCTATTTTTCCTTTTTCAGGCGGAATTTTTATATTATTACTAATTTTTAATTCTAATATACGGTTTATTATAACAACTTGATTTGGTATTAAATAGGGGTCAGAGACTCTAACCAGAATCCCACGAGTTAAAGTACCACTTAATGCACTGATTGCGATATCTGCTTTTTCATTTTCTACTAATTTAATGACTTCGGCAAATGTTTTTGCTGAACGATTAAATTCGACATTTACATCTAAATATTTTGCTAGATCTTTGGCTATATCTATATCAATTCCTTCAAATTTGTTATCAGCTGTATGATAGAAAAAAGGTGGATAATCTATACCATTTATGGCGACAATTAGCTTTCCTCTGGTTATTATTTTTTTTATATCTGGTGGAATTTCAGCAAATGATATATTTGTAGTCAATTGAAATATAAAAAATGTAATGAATAATATTTTTAGAAAATTGAGTTTTAAAAAACTATGCATAATTTACCCAAAATTAATAGTATTAAGGTAATTATAAATAATATTAGAAAAATATGTTGACAAAATTTTGTTAATAATTTGGCAATTATTTCCTAAATTATTTTTGACGAATGGTACTTTTTCTTCCTCTGCAAGCAGAATAATTGGCGGTAAATTATTAATAATAAAATGTGAAGGTGAACCGTGGCAATAAAATATACAGGTCCGCAGAAAGCTGCAATTTTATTACTAGCATTTGGTGAAGAAATTTCAGCTGAAA
>CAYSZE010000054.1:0-2605 GCA_964435255.1 uncultured Oligoflexia bacterium | reverse complement strand
TATCTAGATCTTTTTCTTCATTTGATAATAGAAAAGAAATAAAAAATTCAAATTTGTTTTTACATAATAAGATATTTTCAAATGGAGTGAATTTGTATGAATATACATTTCACTTAAATAAAAAAGAAGATTATTGTAATATAGCAATCAATAATGGGACACAAGTTTCTTTTATCAAAGCTCAAACTGTTTCTAAAGCTCAATTTTTATTAGATATTCAAGAAAGTGAACGTAGAGAATTTGCTAATTTAAAGAGCATGAATATAATAAACTCATCTGAGTATAAGAAATCTACTTCACAAATAAACCTAAATGCTTTTGAAGATATAAAGGTATTGCCTTTAAAAGATAACAAGATAAAAGAATCCTTGAAATTAAAATATCTTTTTTACCCTAAATCAAGTGTTTTAAATGTCTTATATCCATCAGATATATTTTTTATTAAAAATACACAAGAAAAAATATCAGGCGAAAATGAACTAAATGATGTCTATAAAAATAACAAATTTTCTGATCTCTTTATAGCAACACGACTTTATCAAGATACTAAAAATAAGAAAAGATTTTTTTGTGAAAATACATCTCATAGTAATCAGAACTTGAATAATATAAAGTATACTATTTACTTAAATTCTAAAACAATTCAAAGCAAAACTGGTGATACATATGGTGCTTTTTTTGATGTAGATAATTACCAAGAAAATGATACAGTATCTTGTCAAGTTGACTTAGGAAATATCTTTGAAAGATCTTCTTTTAATCAGGCAGATAAAAGTGAATTATTTTCTTTCTGTTATGCTTTAGATGCAAGTAAATCAGTTATAAGATTTGAATGCCCTAGTCAATTAAATTTTACAAGAAACAGTAAAGAATTAAAAAATATTATGAAAGATTTTATTATTAAAAATTTTGATAACTACAAATCTATCGATTATATAAATATATCTGTATCAAGTTTAGCAGAAAAGAATAAATTTAGTATTTCAATGAATTTAAAGAAATTGACAGAGGAGTAATAATGAGTATAGAAAAAAAGCATATTGCAATTATTCATCCTGCAGGTAAAAATAGAATTGAACTTGCAAAGAAAAATGAACGTATTGAAAAAATAAAAGCACAGGGGTTTAATGTAACGGAAATTCTCCCTCAAATAGCTTCTGTAGATGGCGTGACTTCAGCACCAATAATGGAACGTGCTTGTTTATTAAGTTATGCTTTAACTATGCGGAAATTTGAAATTCTTTTTGCAGCACGGGGAGGAATGGGATGTACTGAATTAGTTCCATTTTTAGAGAATTTATTACCGCCAGTAATTCCCGATAAAATATTGGTGGGATTTTCTGATATCTCTTTTCTGGGTATTTATTTAGGTATACGTTATCCCAACTTAAAATATATTCATGGGCAATGTGCTTATAGTCCTAATCTTTTCACAGGTCCATTACTTGATCAAAGAGCATTATTTGATTTATTGAATGATCAAACTAGACAATATCATTTTCCTGTGCAAGTTATCTTTAATAATAATATGTTGCAGGATAAAGATTTAGTTGGTGTTTGTGTGCCGTTGAATTTAAGTCTAGCTGAAAGTGTTTCAACAGTGCATTATTTAAATTTACCTGAAAATAATATATTATTTTTAGAGGAATGTAATGAGCATTTGTATAGAATACTTAGAAAATTAGATTCATTAATAAATTCAGGAATGATACAAAAAACAAAAGCTATAGTTATTGGAAATTTTTCTGACTGTTTTGATGCGCAGGATAAGCCTTTAAATAGAGATTTTTTATTAAATTTAATTTCACAAAAAACCAATATCCCTGTTATTGATTTTCCATTATTTGGACATGCAGAATTTAGATTTCCCATAGTATTAAATAGTCAGGTTGAGATTAAAACTCAGAAAGATAAAAGTTTTATTTACTTTTCAAATAAAATTAATAATTTGGGAAGAATTGCTACAAATTTTTCGCCTGAATTATTTTTAAAAAAAATAGAGAATAACACGCGACAAACCAATATACATTTAACTGGTATTGGGGGAACAGGAATGGCACAAGTTGCGGGGTTATTTAAAGCTGCACATTATCAGGTTTCTGGAAGTGATACTCCTATTTACCCACCCATGGATAAAGTCATTGCTGATCTGGGAATAAAACCCGATGTTGGATTCAATGCAGAAAATATTGGAAAAAACAAACCTGATGCTATTATTTTAGCAAATGTTGTCAGTAGACTCAGTGCAAGTTTGAAAAAGAATGATGAATTAGAAGAGTTATTACATCGAACTATTCCTGTTTTAAGTTTTCCAGCCGCATTACGAAAATATTTTTTAGCAAAGAGTACAAATATTATTATCAGTGGAACGCATGGTAAAACGACGACCAGTAGTTTAGTCACTCATTTATTGACTAAACTTGGAAAAAAACCTTCATTCTTAATAGGTGGCCGTCCTAGTAATTTTTCAGCTGGATTTGCTTTAAATTCAGAAAAATTATTTGTACTTGAAGGTGATGAATATGATTCGGCTTTTTTTGATAAAGGACCTAAGTTTTTACATTATGAGCCTAAAATTTGTCTTATTAACAATATTGAATTTGAT
>CAYSZE010000053.1:0-11664 GCA_964435255.1 uncultured Oligoflexia bacterium | reverse complement strand
CATGTGTTTCTATTTTGACTGAAGAAATGGATTCGTTGTCTGATGAAAAGCAAGTTATCTGTTTACTTGCTAAAGTTCCTTTAATTATTGCCAATTACCAGAGTTTTAAGTCAACACAGCAGGAATACAAACCAGCAGCATCTGCCAGTCACTGTGATTATTTAGCAGAAATTTTATTTCATAACTCACCTATAACAACAGAGCAAAAAAAACTATTTGAACAAATTATGATTTTACAAGCCGAACACGAAAGCAATGCTTCTGCTTTTGCAGCCAGAGTGGCTGTTAGCACGGGAAGTTCCTTAGGCAATGGTATTTTAGCTGCAATATCTACGTTTATAGGTCCATTACACGGAGGCGCCATTACCTCTGTGATGGATATGCTCGATGAAATAACAAGCGATAACGTCTCTTTCTATATTCAAAATAGAATAAAAAATAAGCAGCCTGTGTATGGCTTTGGACATCGTGTTTACCGAACTCAAGATCCGCGTTCCTTCTATTTGAAAAAAATTGTTGAACAACTCTGTCACGAAAAAAAAGACTCAAATACACTATTAATACTTGAAAAAATTAAAGTAGAAATGTCCGAATTTATTCAATTTGGAATAGACATAAATGTTGACTATTATTCCAGTGTTTGTTTTAAACTTTTTAATATTCCAAAAGATTTATTTGTTCCGTTATTTATTTCAAACCGCATTATAGGCTGGGGAGCACACATCATTGAGCAGAAAAAAGAAAACATATTAATAAGACCAAGATTAAAATACACAGGTCATTTTCCTGAAAATAAATAAATTTTAATATTTTTTTGGAGTTTTTTTGAATATGAATTTATTATCTGGCATTCTAAAATCATATACTGCTTTTCCAGATCACAAAGCTTTAAAAATAGGTGATAAATCTTACTCATACTCAGAATTAATTACAATTGCCAACACTTGGGCATATTCTATCAAATCAGGATTACATGCACAGCAAGTAAAACGCATTGGCATTTTAGCAGCAAAAGAATTCACTAGTTATACAGGAATTATAACTTCTCTTATGTTAGGAGCTACTTATATTCCCATCCATTCTAAATTACCAACAGATAGAATAATTAACATTATTGAACAGTCAGAACTTGATATAATAATATTTGACTCCCATTATTCACAAATATTAAATACTGCATGCAAAACTTTACTTGAACAAAATAACAAAAGAATAAAAACGTTTTGTTATGAAAATATTAAATTGAATGAATTTCAGTATTTTGAATCTGTTCCTTTAGTTTGTAGTCATGAAAATATTTTTTTAAATACCAATATTAATGAAAGTGATATTGCATATATATTATTTACATCAGGAAGCACAGGGAATCCTAAAGGAGTGCCAATTAGTCATAAAAATGTATGCCGCTTTTTAGCATATAATCAAGCAAGGTATCAAATCACTCCAGCAGATAAATTATCACAAACATTTGAACACAGCTTTGATTTATCTGTTTTTGACATGTTTATGGCTTGGTTTCATGGTGCAAGTGTTCATTGCATCACACCAATTGAATTATTATCACCTGAAGCATTTATTAATGAAAATAATATAACTGTTTGGTTTTCTGTTCCTGCTATCATTGGTTTGCTAAAAAGACAAAATTTCCTAGAAAAAAATATTTTTCCCACCTTACGTTTGAGTTTATTTTGCGGTGAACCATTATTAGCCGATTATATAAAGTCATGGGCGGAAGCTGCACCAAATTCAGTTTGCGAAAATTTATATGGTCCTACTGAACTCACAATTTGTTGCGCACATTATTGCTGGCAACAATGTAACAATATTATTCACAATGATATTGTGTCTATAGGTCAGATCTATTCCCACTTAAACTTTTGCATTATAAATGAAAATAATGAAATAATTAATAATGATGAAAAAGGAGAACTTTGTGTTTCTGGTGAACAAATGTTTTCAGGTTATTTAAATAAAGCAGATAATGAAAATAAATTTATAACAAAAAAAGTTGAAAATAATGAGTATAATTTTTATAAAACAGGTGATATTGTAAAGAGAGATCAAACAGGAAATTTATTATATATTGGTAGAATAGACAGACAAATTAAATTAAATGGCTATAGAATAGAATTAAGTGAAGTTGAAAATATCATTCAAACCCAAAAAAATGTAGAAAATGTTGTAGCAGCTTTAGTTGAAAATAAAATAACCAATGAAAAGTATATTTCTATTCATGCCTTTGGAAATGTGAATATCGAAGATATTGAAAAACATATTGAATTAAAAGTCCCCAGTTACATGAAACCTAAAAAAATTAAAGTATCAAAAGAACCCATTTTAAATAGCAATGGTAAACTAGATAGAAAATCAGTCCATAATCAGTTGTTACTAGAAGGATCGCAAAATGCCTGATTTTTTAAAAATCCCTTATATGCTTTTTCGTGGGGGGACTTCAAAAGGGCCTTGTTTTGACTGGAAATATTTTCCAGAAGATGCTTATGCAAGAGATCAATTGTTACTAAAAATAATGGGTTCGCCCCATCCTATTCAAATTGATGGCATTGGTGGCGGACATGACTTAGCTAATAAAATTTGTTTGGTACGACCGTCAACTAAAAAAAACGTCGATATTGAATATTTACTTTGCCAAAATCATGCAAATAGTTTGAATATAGAAACAGATATAGACTGCGGAAATATGCTAGCAGCAGTAGCTGCTTTTGCACTTGAAATGAATTTTGTAGTTATTAAAAGTGATGAAACTCAGCTTAAAATTTGGAGTCATAATTCTAATTCAATCATTGAAGCCATTCTTCCTACTCCAAATGGCAAGCTCAATTATTTTGGTAATACAAGTATTGATGGTGTACGCGGATCAGCTGCAAGCTTACAACTCTCATTTCTAAATCCTGGCGGAAGTACTTTAGGCCATGTCTTACCGACAGGGCATGCAATTGATACAATAGAAAATATTCCAGTGAGTTGCGTTGATATCAGCATGCCTATGGTTATAAGTGCAGCTGAATATTTCGATATATCAGGTTATGAATCTAAACAGGAATTAGATTCCAATATAGCTTTCATGCAGAAATTAGAAAACATCAGAAAAAAAGCTGCTTTAAAAATGGGACTTGGTGATGTTTTCCAAAAAACCTGCCCTAAAATATGTTTAATCAATAAGCCCAAACAAGATGGAAACATTTCCGCAAGATATTTTATAGCTCCCTTTGAAAATAACTGTCATCCTTCTTTTGCTATTACTGGTGCAATGTGCTTAGCAGGATCGTACTTTATAGCAGGAACACTTTGCAATAATTTTTTTCAAGTTAATGAAGAAAATCATGAAAATGATAAGTCTAAAAATATTATAATTGAACATCCCTGCGGAAAAATTCAAGTCTCTGTTACATTAAACAACATAAACAAGCAAATTGAAAAAATATCTTATATTCGAACAACACGGTTATTGAGTAGCGGTATTGTTTTTATCTCTCCCGAAATTGAAACTAAGGAAAGATGAGGATAGTTATGTTTGACTCTGTATTAAAATTACTTTTCTCAAATAAAAAATTTAATCAATTGCCTTCTGAGCAATATATCAAAAATTTAACTGAAAATTTAACTGATTTTGGTATTTCTTGGGTTCATTTAGGTTATAGTTCAGTTACAATAAATGAATTCGTTTCTTTTATAAGAAATAATCCTTCTATTTTACCAGCAAGAACAGGTCACCTTGGCAATTGGCAAGAAATTCTAAAAGGACGAAGCAGCGCTTTAGATCATAATTATTTTGTGTGTAAAAATAACTTAGGCTATGCTTATATCACAGATTTTACTTTAACCGAAAGTAAAGATTTAACATTTGGTGATTCTGTGTATTTACCCGCTTCTATTGTAGAAAATGGTAACAGAAAAATTCTTCCTTTATATTACTATAATGAAAATCATCAATGGACAAAATGTAGTGAAGATAAAAGCTATTTTTGTCCATTAATATGTACTGTTAACGATAATTCTTTTATTCCTTTAACCCAAAAACAACGCGACATATTTCCAAAAGATTTCAAAGTTAAATATATTTCTGACACTTTTGGAAAATATAAAACTGAAATTAAAAAAATATTTACTCTATTATTGGCAGAATGTACAAAAGAAAATAGCAAAATTACTCCTAACGATCTTGTAGACAGAACAGTTTCAATACAAGGAGAGTTAAAGCGAGAAAAATTGAAATATAGTGCTGGAAAATTTCATTTAGGAGACTGTGAATATAAAAATATAGAACACTTAGCAGATGAAATGTTTGAGTCTATATTCGCCAGTACTCATTTATTCGATTTTATCGAAAAAAATGCACATAAAAAATTCCTACCCTTTTTATCATTACCTCTAATGTGTGTTCTAGATTATATTGTTTATCAATATGAAAATCATGAAAATATAAATAATCTTGAGACCATTTGTTATTTTGAATGGGGTGCTTTTGGTTCTGCTGGCTACCCTCCTAGAAGCAAAGGCTATTACTCACAAAAATTTCCAGTTATAAAACAAATTTATAAAATTATTCGACAAAATGATCCGCATTCCTATAAAAAACTTTTATTCATCCTTATTCCATCTACAGTGTTTAATTTACTACCAAATTCTTTATTTAGAAATGATGAAAACCTTCTTAATCCCATTTTTCAAGGCAGTAAAGATATTTTAAATAAACAGCCCAATTTATCTTCAGATATTTTAATGAAAGAAATTGAGACATTTTGTCTCAAAAACACACAAAGAGAAAAACTATCATGGTACTTTAATAAAAGATTTGCATCACAAAGAACAATTCAACATGAACATGAAATAACAGAAATAGGAGATGTCCTAATCACACAACCATTTGCAAATTTAACATTTCAGTTAGCAAGTATGATACTCGGATTTTTTGCAGAGGAGAGGAAAAAATGAACTTTTCGTTTTTTACAATGACGCTAAATATGAACGCTCCATTTGTGACTCACAAAGCAACCCATGTTAAAGTTCCACATATAATAATTCAAATTAAGCATAATGATATTATTGGATTTGGGCAAACCGTTATTTTACCATATTACTACTATCACTTGGATGAAATGCAAAATGTTTTTCAATCCCTTGAAAAATGTAATTTATTTTTTAACCAAACAAAAACATTTAATTCAACCAATTTTGAAGAAGTCATTAGTGAGATAGGAAAAATAGAGAATTTAAATTTAAATATTTATTCTGCTATTGAAATGGCTTTACTCGATTTATTTAGTAAGACACACAAACAATCTCTGCATGAATTTTTAGGAATTACAACTGAAAAAAAACTTATATCTTCAATGACTCTTGGAATTAAAACTCTCGACTTACTAAAATCAGATTTAGAAAAATATATGCAATGGCCTGTTCTTAAAATTAAAATGAGTGCTAATTTAGTTGAAAATTTAGAAAAAATAAAATTTATTCGTAATTATTATAATGGCAACATCCGTATAGATGCCAATGGTTCCTGGGATCGAACAAAAGCAATTTTTATGTTAACTGAGCTAAAAGATTATAATATTGAATTTATTGAGCAACCTATTGCACCTCAGCAACATGAACTATTAAGAGAGTTAAATGCGTTCTCTGAAATTCCTTTATTTGTTGATGAAGATTGCCAAAACATGGATGACTTATACAAACTAGCTGGCATAGTTAGTGGTGTTAATATTCAAGCGTATAAGAGTGGCGGCTTAACAAAATTAGTAAAAATGCTGCAAGAAGCAAAAAAACTAGGGTTAAAGACTATGCTCGGCTGCCAAGCTGAAAGTTGTCTTGGTATTTCTGCTTTAGCACATATTGCTTCTCTTGCTGATTATTTAGATTTAGATGGACATCTAGATTTTATAGATGACAAGTTTACAGGAATAGAAATTGAAAATGGTCTTATTACGTTACCAAAAACTTATGGTATAGGAGCTGTATATCATGAAAAATAATATTTTAGTAATTTTGCACACAGATTATCAGCGTTCACAATATCATGAAGGAATAGATCACTTAAAATATGATGTTTATTACTTTGGCACCGAAAGTATGTTAAAAACAGTTCCTCATTCACTTCCACACCAAAACATAATATATGATGAAAGCCAGGATCTCGCTTTTAGTATTATTTACGAAGTAAATAAATTAAATATCAAATTCAATTTTATTGTGGCTAATTCAGAATTAACTTTATTACCAGCAGCCATTGCAAGAGAAAAACTCGGCATTGCTGGAAACTTACCAGATCAAGTCAATAAAGTAATAAATAAAGTTATTATGAAGAACTGCATAAAAAATTCAGGTTTAAAGTATCCTGCTTTTATTGAAGCTAAAGAATTTTTAGCACAACTACCCAAATCGACAAAAATGTTTAAAAAGATAAAAATTGTATTAAAGCCTATTACTGGCTCTGGAAGTGAAGGAATTCAATTTTTTAATACTGTTACCACTCTCACAACTTATTTAAAATTAGAAAAAATTAATATTAATGAATACGAAATAGAAGAATACATAGATGGTAATATTTATCATATTGATGCTTTAATAAATGATAGTAAAATTGTTGACTATGTCCCTTCACAATATTTAAGGACATGTTCGGATTTTGCTAAAGGAATTCCTTTTGGTTCATTTCAATTACAAAAAAGCGCTATTTTTAATGACATTTTATTAAAAACAATACAAGCATTAAATATTACATTTGGGCCTGTTCATTTAGAATTAATAAAATCGACTCTAGATAATGAATTTTACTTTCTAGAAGTCGCCAATAGGACAGGGGGGGCAGAAATTAGACCTCTGTTTAGTAAAAAGACAGGAATAAATTTAAGTGCAAGTGAATGCAGTTTACAAATAGGGCAATCAATTATATATAATGAAACAGCAGAAAAAGACTTATTTTTTGCTTTCTTTCAATTTCCAGGACATCATTTAAATTTTGATTATTGTAATGTCATAGGAATAGAAAAATGGTTAACTCATCCAAATTTATTATATTTAACTAAACTTGCTGAAGACAAAAAACTTTCTAAATCTATTACATATCGTCCAGACAAAATACCAATTTCAGGGACTTTAGTTGCGAATTCCCCTTTAAAGTTAGAAAATGTTTTAATGCAAATACTTGTAGACAAAACTATTCAAGTTGTGCCAAAAGCAACAGAAACAACTTATGCCATAAAGTAATACCTACATATTTTTAAAACATTTTCATTAATTTTAATAACTTTTCTATAAAAAAACCAGGTATCTATTTAAAGATACCTGGTCTTAAAAGAGGTCTATCAATTAAATTTATTTTAAAAACTCTAAAGCTTCAAAGTTATCTTCAATTAAAACCCATTTGTTTCCTTTTTTAACCCATTTTTCTAAAGTTATTATTCCTTTAATTTTATTCATGGACCAAGGTGAACTTAAAAGTGCTGTTTTTTCATCAACTACAATGATATTTCTATCAAGATATTTCATGTCAGCAGCTCCAGTATTTAAAACAACTTGCCAATATTTAGCAATATTTTCTTTACCTTGAACTGTACCAAATGCTTCTGGCATAGATTGCAAAATGGCATTTGCTGAATAATCACGGAAAGTATTTTTTGCTTTTTTAGCTTTAGCATCTAGGTTAAAACCTTTTTGCCATTTATCTGTCATAGCAATGATTTCTTTTTTAACTTTTTGCTCAACTTTATGAGACAATTTTTTATTTTCTATAGAGTTAATTGTCTTTAAAATATCTGCAACTTTTCCAGGTTGTGATAAATTAGGAGCATGTCCAGAAGTAATAGTAAATACTTGTTTTACTTTTGTTTCAGTATACATTTTTCTTTGTAAACTTTGCGGAATGGCATTGTCTCTTAAAGCTTGAATGTAATATTTAGGAAGTTTTCCAAATTTTTCTTCACTTAACTCAACTTTGTGAAGTAAAGGAGCTAAAGGTTCAGGGACTACAAATTTTTCAGCAGCTTTAAATTCTTCTACTGGCACATCTTGTGAATATGCTTCATGCGTTTTGTCATTACCAACAGTAACATAACCTTTTTCTTCATTAATTTCTAAATTTTTAACTAAAACTGATCCAGAATCTTTAATTGTATCAAAGAAGGACGCTCCATTTGGTAATAAACCTGCAGCTAAATACACTAGAGATTGGATTTTTTCAGGTCTTTGTTCTGCTGCTTCACTAATTATTGTTCCAGCAAAGCTGTGGCCTAGTAAAATGACTTTATCATCTTGTTTATCTAATTCAGAAACTACTTTAGTCACATAATCACTAAATTGCACATCTTTTGGTAATGTTTTATCAGAACCATGAGCTGGGAGTTCAGGCAAAATAACATTATAGCCACTTTTTCTAAGTTCTGTTGCAACACTTTCCATAGCCCATGGACCAGTAAATGCAGAGTGAACTAAAACAACAGTTGATTTTTTAATTTCTGCTGCTGTCGCTGTAGAACTCAATGTACCTATGAGTAATGCTGAGCTTAGTACTGTTTTGATAGAAGTTTTCATAACTATCTCCTTAATAAAGTAAAATTCTAGTTTCTTTAAGTTCTTCTAATTAAAATAATTTTTTAGATCAGAGAGTATTCTTAACCAAACGACCGAACATTTGGTACACTCGTTTTACCGCATTGCGTTTAAAAGTCAAGCTTTTTTGTACCGAATGGTCTATTTATTTTATAAATTTTAGCTCCAGAAAAATAAGTCTTATAATACGAGGCGTTAGAAGGAGTGCTGAGAAAAATTTATCGCAGCTAACTAGTACATAATCAACTCTAGTTAAAACTTTTTCCCCTTCAATACATCAACATATTTAATCTTTTAAATTCCAACAAATTATCTATAAAAACATAATGTATCTTAAATATTTTATATTTTTATCTGTATTGACAACTTTAAAAGATCGGATTTATTGTCTCTCTTTTATGAAGAAAAAGCTAAGATATTACAAGCTTTTTATAATATTTCTTCTAGCATTTAAACAAATTTAACGGATTACGCAATGAACAAATTTGATAAAACCATGGTCTATTTTATTTCAATTTCTATGTTTATTTTAGCTATTATTACCGTTTTTAAATTAACAGAAATATCTATAACAGTAAATGAAATCAAATCGAATATAAAGGAGTCTATTACAGCATCAAATCAAGATTTTAATACAGATAATGAAAGTGATTGCGTTGATAGTGAGTCTTGTACAGAAAACTTAGACTCTGAATAAATTTGCGGTTGCATTTTGTATTCATTTATTTATCAACTTTTTAGGGTATACATGCTTTAAATTTATGAGCTTTAATTATTATTATGCATATCAAATAATAGACTGAAAGAATGAATTCTGATAGCATTAATAGGGTTTAATTTTAGTTTTAAAAGCTTAATTATAGGACTATTAATGAAGATTGTTGTTGCCGCTCTCTTAAAAGACCAAAATTATTATCTTGTTGCTCGGCGCGCTATTGGTCAAAGTCTAGAAGGTTATTGGGAGTTTCCTGGCGGGAAACTTGAAAAAAATGAAAGTATTCCAAATTGTATCATCAGAGAAATACATGAGGAGTTAAATTTAGAAATAATCCCAGGAGATATTTTTGCTGAAAGCACCCATAAATATGACAAGGGAGAGATAAAACTGATCGCAATTTTTGCCAAAATTAAAAGTGGGCAAATCGAACTTCGCGTTCATGATAGATACAAGTGGTTAAATCCAAAGGATATTTTAACTTTAAACCTAGCCCCCGCTGATATTTCAATTGCATTAAAACTTCACGCCCTTAAGTCATAAATTACTTAATTTAAAAAATAATAGAATTTTATTAATATTCTTTAATATTTATTTCACCATTCTTTCATAGAAAATCTCTTAATCTAGATAAAAGATTTTGGGGGAGTCTCTAGAATGTTAAGTTCAATAAAATTTCATTTATTAAATGCTGTCAGTTCAAAAGAGAAAGCAAATAAAAGAAGTGCAAAACGTGAAGCTGATAAAGCATATAAAAAGGATGCCATAGTATCAGACGTACTACTAACCGAAGAATCTTTAAACAGTTATTACAATCTTTCTTATTTAATAGCAGTAACATACTTTGTTACTTATATTTATAACCAAAACAGTCGCTATTTTTTAAATAACTTAAACTTACTGATAAGTAAAGAAAACCAAAAATATCTTTTAACTGAATCGCTTTATATAACTTTAAATTCAGAGAAAAACTCTAACTCTCCAGCATCAATACAATCTGCATTAAACAGAAATTTTTACTTAAATCAAAATGATATTTTGTCTTTTATAGTCAAGCTTATATCACCAGAAAACTACGCAAATTTTGTAACGTTTTTTAGGGCATATCAGCTTCTACTTAAAGAACACATAATAGAAAATAAAGACAAAAAATATATTTCTATTGAAACGGCTCACCAACCAAAAAATTTAAAGTTATATGTAGAAACTTTTAAGAATATTTTAAACTATCATGAAGAACATATTGGTAAATTATTTCAAAATAAAGAGCATTTTTATAATGAGTTTAATGCAGAGCTCAAAAAAATAGCCGCAAGTCATTGCTATGGTGATCGTTTCAAATATCATATCCAGTTATCACCAGCTGAGATATTCAGTATTACAGCAAATACCATAGTCGATTTACTTATGATTGGTGTTGCTGTTGCTCTTCCTCCAGTAGGAGCTGCTGGTTATGCAACGTCTGTTGCTATACATGCAGCTTCTGCGGCATCGACTGCGGGTGGCATTGCTGCTGGCAGTATTGGTGCTCGATTAGGATCTGTGATTTATAAAAAAGGAAAATTAATTTTAAAAAATGACAAATATAAAGCAAGAAAACTAAGAATTCCTGACGAGTTGTTAACATTGCTTTCTCAGGAAGAACAAAATCATTTTACCCAACTTGGATATACAACAGCTAAATTAACTGCAATTGGAAGAAATTTACCTGTCTTTTATGATGCATATGATAGAGAATTGAATGAATTATATACACTGCAAAAATCTGTAAGTGAAATTGGTTACTCGGTCAAAAAAAATGGACCTTTTAATTTTAATATGACAACACTTTTTACTTATTATATTAATCTTATAGAAGAAGTTGAAAAATTAGAAAATAAAAACGAGAAAAATCATAATTTAAAAGAACACTATTTTAAACTCATGAACTATTACCGTTATACAACTATACTAAAGCAGCCATTACATATACAATTAGAAACAACTAAATTAGCTTTATTAAAATCTGTCTCTTTACTATTTAATCCCGAATCTGCATTTGCTGATTATAGCCGCTTAAATATTTTTAATAATCCTAATAATAAAAAAGTAATTAAAAATAAAATTAAAAAAATTCTAAAAAATGAAGATAAAGCAGTTATTGATAATTTTACTGAACTCATTTTTGATTCCCTAACAAGAGGCGAATTAAATCAGAAACAAACTAAAGAATATTTACGGCAATTATCTTTAAACACTGGTGTTTCTGGTGAACTAAAAAATGTTCTCTTACCTAAAGGAAACAGTCCAGATGATTTATTCACAAAATCAGGTGCAATAACAACAAAAGTTCTAGGTAATCTTTATTTTAAAAACATTCAAACACCTTATGGTGAATTGAC
>CAYSZE010000052.1:0-13492 GCA_964435255.1 uncultured Oligoflexia bacterium | reverse complement strand
AAAATTGCTGAATATGGTTCAGATTCTGATCCGCGAGCATTCAATTTCGATGGAGAATTTAATATAGCAAATCGTGGTATTGTTGAGTTTGTAGAAATGCTAAAACTTGATGTTGCCTTCCTGTATGATTTATTAGGTGCTTCACAAGAACATAAAATTAAACCCAAAAAATTTGCTCAAACCGATATTGATGAAGTGATCATCGGTCATACGAATGAGCCTGAATATCGTAAATTGCAAAATAATGAATTTATGGAAGCGTTACGTGATCGTACTGTAAAAATAGATGTTCCTTATATTACAAAGCTAAAAGAAGAAGTAAAAATATATAAAAAAGATTTCAATCCTGAAACTGTGCCACATATTCATATTGCACCACATACTATAGAAACTGCTGCAATGTGGGGAATATTAACGCGGCTTGAAGAACCTAAAAAAGCTAACTTAACAGTTATGCAAAAAATGAAGTTGTATGACGGCAAAACATTATCAGGTTATACAGAAGATAATATAAAAGAACTTCGTAAAGATGCTTTACGTGAAGGTCTAGATGGTATTTCTCCTCGTTATATTCAAGATAAGCTCTCAAACTCTCTTGTAGAAGATCGCGGGAATGGTTGCATCAATCCTTTTATTGTTCTGAATGAATTAGAAGGTGGATTAAAAAATCATAGTCTTATTCGTGATGAAGAAACTAAGAAAAGATATAGAGAATTATTAGCAGTAGTTAAGCAAGAGTATGAAGACATTGTCAAAAATGAAGTGCAAAGAGCAATCTCGGCAGATGAAGAAGCTATTGCTAAACTGTGTGGTAATTATATTGATAATGTAAAAGCGTATACGCAAAAAGAAAGAGTCAGAAACAAATACACTGGAATGAGTGAAGAACCCGATGAAAGGCTTATGCGTAGTATTGAGGAAAAAATTGATATTCCTGAAAGCCGTAAAGATGATTTCAGACGTGAAATTATGAATTACATTGGTGCATTGGCTTTAGAAGGAAAGATATTTGATTATAAAACCAATGAACGTTTACATAAAGCACTTGAATTGAAATTGTTTGAAGATCAAAAAGATACAATTAAGTTAACTAGTTTAGTTAGTAATGTTGTAGATAAGGAAACTCAAGCAAAAATAGATGTAGTTAAAAACAGATTAATTAAAAATTATGGTTACTGCGATATTTGTTCAACTGATGCTCTGCATTTTGTGGCAAGTATTTTTGCGCGTGGTGATGTAAAAAGAAACTTGAATTAACAAGTTTCTTTTTATTTTAATTATTCTTTTTCTAATGGAAGGGTTCATCAAATGAAAATGGAAACCGATGTAAACCGTTTCAGAAAAATTGTAAGAGGTAAAATAAAAGACAATTTAAAACGGTTTATTTCTTCTGGTGAACTCATTGGCCGCCAAGGAAATAAACAAGTGTCAATTCCTTTACCTAGAATTGATCTTCCCCGCTTTGAATTTGGTGGCAATCAACAACGAGGTGTTGGGCAAGGAGATGGGGAGCCTGGAGATCCTGTTGGGCAGGGTCAACAACAACCAGGAGAAGGCGAAGCAGGACAAAATCCTGGTGAACATAGTATGGAAGTTGATGTTAGCTTAGATGAATTAGCTGGCATATTAGGTGAAGAGTTAGGCCTGCCTAGAATTGAAGATAAAGGCAAAAAAAATATTTCGCAAAAAAAATATAAGTACCAAGGGGTCTTACGCAATGGACCTGAAAGTTTAAGAAATTTTAAACGTACTTATAAAGAAGCTTTAAAAAGACAAATTAGTATTGGCGATTACACCAATGATAGACCAGTTGTTATTCCAATTAAAGAAGATAAGCGATACAGAAGTTTTCGTATTGAAGAAAAACCTGAAGCAAGTGCTGCAATTATTTATATGATGGACGTTTCTGGTTCCATGGGGGATGAACAAAAAGAAATTGTGCGCTTAACATCTTTTTGGTTAAATGCTTGGTTACGTCATAATTATGATAACTTAGATACAAGATTTATTATTCATGATGCCGTTGCTAGAGAAGTAGATGAACATACATTTTACCATACAAAAGAATCAGGTGGTACTTTAATTAGTAGTGCGTATAAATTATGTGAAAAAATTATTGGCGATAATTATCCTGTATCTGAATGGAATATTTACTTATTTCATTTTTCAGATGGTGATAATTGGAGTGGCAATGATACGAATGAATGTATGAATTTACTTGATAATGTTTTGTTACCTTCTAGTAACCTATTTGCATATGGTCAGGTTGAAAGCCGCTATGGCAGTGGTCAGTTTTTAAAAGATTTAGAAAAACATTATGGTGAACAAAATGAAAAAGTTATCATGCATCAAATAAAAGATAGAGATGGGATTATGAACGCATTACGTGCTTTTCTAGGAAAGGGTAAGTAATTATGGTAATGGATCCGCGTCTCACGAGTGAATTAACTCCTGAATTAAGAGATATTGTTAACGAAATTGAAAGTCATGCGCGTAATTTAGGACTCGACTTTTTTCCAACAATATTTGAAATGGTTGATTATCAGCAAATGAGTGAAATAGCTGCTTATGGTGGTTTTCCAACAAGATACCCACATTGGCGCTTTGGAATGGAATATGAAAGAATTGCTAAAAGTTATGAATATGGTTTATCATTAATTTATGAAATGGTTATTAATAATGATCCATGTTATGCATATCTCTTAAGAAGTAATTCACTTGTTGATCAAAAAACGGTTATTGCACACGTCTATGGTCATTGTGATTTCTTTAAAAATAATTACTGTTTTGCTCATACAAACAGAAAAATGTTAGATGAAATGGCTAATCATGGCAGCAGAGTCAGACGTTATATTGAAGAAGTTGGACATGATGAAGTTGAAAATTTTATTGATATCTGTTTGTCTTTGGAAAATTTAATTGATCAACATGGACCACACATTAGACGAGAAAATCGGCCAAAAGAAAAAGATAATTATGATGATAGTCTCATTTCGCCTGATAAACTTCCAGTTCCTAAACTCCCTTCTTTGCGAGGGTATATGGAAGGATATATTAATCCTGATAGTTACGTTAAAGAACAGCAAGCAAAAGTCATTCAAGAAAAAGAAAAAGAAAAAAAATTTCCAGAAAGTCCAGTAAGGGATGTTTTAAAATTTTTACTCGATTTTGCGCCTTTAAATTCTTGGCAAAGAGATGTTTTATCTATTGTTAGAGAAGAAGCTTATTACTTTGCTCCACAAGGGCAAACAAAAATTATGAACGAAGGTTGGGCTGTTTATTGGCACTCGAAAATACGGACCCAACTTGTTTTAAAAGACTCAGAAGTGATTGACTATTGTGATCATTATGCTGGCGTCGTTCAAATGTCTGGTCAGAGACTTAATCCTTATAAATTAGGTGTCGAATTGATGCGGCATATAGAAAAGCGTTGGAACAATGGTCAATATGGATTAGATTATGTTCTTTGTGATGATCCGCAAGTGAGAAGAAATTGGAATAAAAAAACCAATAAAGGTATGGAAAAACTATTTGAAGTTAGAAAATATCATAATGACATTACTTTTCTTGATGAATTTTTAGATGAAGATTTCTGTGAAGATGCTAGGTTATTTACATGGGTACAAGATAGACGTTCAGGGCAAGCAATAATTCATGATCGTGACTTTAAAACAATTAAACGTGATCTATTAGATGCGATGACGAATTTTGGGCAACCTATTATAGATGTTGTAGATGGTAATTTTAGAAATCGTGGTGAATTGTTATTACGACACAAACATCAAGGCAAAGATTTAAAAATAGATTGGGCCGTAGAAACTCTAAAAAATATTCACAAAATTTGGAGTCGACCAGTAAATATAGCAACTATTATTGAATCAGAAAATAAAGTGATTCATTATGATGGTGCAGAACCTAGAATTGAAAAAGGTGTGAATTTAGATTAATTTATTTCTTAATTAAATTATTTACTGCTGCAATAAAATAAATTAAATAAAATATCCTATGGTAAATATTATTTATTGAAAATGTTTTCATAACATTAATAAATAATAAAATATAGGAGAACATTTTATGATTACTAAATTAATATTGCTTTATAGTTTTACCCAAGCAGGAGATACGTCGCATATAAAAGCTTTAGAAAAACAATTGACTTCTGATATAAAGTTTGAAAAAATTGTTACTTTTAATGCGGATTTACAAAAAGATAAGTTGCTAAAAGAGTTTGAGAATTTTAATAAATTAGAACATGAATCTACTAAAAATGATATTCATCATTTAGTTTTAACCGCTGGTGAAAAAGGTGGAGAAGCTCTGGAAATTATAGCAAACAATAATTATTTAACAGATAAATCTTATGTTTATTGGGGGACGCACCAGTTTATTGCCAAAATTAAAAATTATAAAAACTTAAAATTAGATCATTTGCAAATCCCAGCATCGGCAATAGATAATTCAGAAAAAGAAGACATTATAAAAAATATAGCAAATGTTACAAAAACGTTAACTGTTCCAAACATAAATCCTTCAATACAAGAACTTAAAGAATCCTATGATAAATGGGAGAAACATCCGCTTATTAATATTGAGAAAAAATATATAACAGTATTGTTACCAGGAGATGCTCCAGATCCTACAAATAAAATGCAGTATTTTACTAAAGAGTCAGCTTTAAAATTATTTCAGCATTTACATAAAATTTGGATAAATGATTCCATAAAAAGAACTGTTATCTTACAAAATGGACCTAGGACAGGAAAATATGATCCCGCTACAGGAGCAATCGTGTGTGCGCATGAGTATAAAACAGGTGAAGCAGCAGAGAAGGCAATAGATAAAATAAGCTTATATTTTTCGAGTTTACTAGCGCAGGAAAAAATTCCTTTTTTCTTTAAAAACTTTTCTTTTGAATTAAATGCAGGGCAAAGAAAGAAACACTCTGCTTTTGAACCTATATTATATTTAGCATATAAAACTCAAAGTACTTTTATATTTCCAGGGGAGTCAGTTTCTTTGATAGGACAATTGCCACTATATCTTGAACCGCAAAATGTTATAGCGTTTTATTCTAGTTCTATGAATCAAGAACATAAATTAGCCTTAGAAGAAGCTTTTAAAAGGGGGCATTTGTCAAAATTTGATGATGTTGGGAATATTATACTCCCAAAACAACCACACAAATTAGAATGTGATGATACTGCACAGGTGGCTAGTGATATTCTTAAAGGGTATCGGAAAAAATTCTAAAGCTTATCTAAAGGATTTTTTTACAAGTATAAAATAAGTAAAATAATTTCTACAAACTTTGTGGTGCAGTAATCAGCTTAGTTACTTTTTCTTTAAACTCATCATTTTTAAAAGGTTTAATAATGTAACCATCAGCTTTTAAACTCATTCCTTGTAAAATATATTTTTTTTCTTTAATTGAAGTAAAAAAAACAATTTTAAACTTTCTCTTTTGGAATCTGTCTTTTAAGCTGTGCATGACCATAAAACCATTTTTATCAGGCATATAAATATCTAATAACACTAAGGCAACATCATGAATATGAGCTAGTATTTGTGATATCAGATCATCAGCATTGTAACAACTCACAACTTTTAGATCCATGGACTCTAAAATTTTTTTTGTTATCAAATGAATTTCTTCAGTATCATCAAGAATGATTACAACTTTTTGCATTTTTTCACCACATATAAAATATATTTTATCATATATGAAGTGATCTCAGTTATAAAATATGACTTTCGTCGGAAATTTGAACAAAGGGATATGGCAACTATTATATAAGATATTGACATACAAGTTTGCATTTTATAAAATTCTTTTAAGAATTTATAAATTCTAAGGTATAAAAAACTAATAATAAGCTCTACTTTGAAAGTACAAATGACTTATAAAATAAAAAAAATGTGTAAAGTATTGCTAATATTAACAGTGTCTTTTTTGTTACATTGTAATTGTTTTGCCCATCATAAAATAAGATTAGGGATAATAACAATACGTGATCAAAATGATTCCTTTTTTTCTGCTGTTGTCGACTTTATGCGGGCTGCTTGTAATAATTTAAACATGGACTTAGTGGCTATTTACGCAAATGATAGCTATGACTATATGTCTGATAACATGGAACGTCTGATTGCAGAGAAAAAAATTGATGCTATGTTGGTTTTAAATTATAAAGATCAACTGACTAAAACTGTAAGTACCTTAGAGAAAAATAAAATTCCATTCTTTATTTATAATTCAGGATTTTCAAAAGTTGATTATTTAAAATTAAAAAAAACATTTAAATATTTTATAGGCAATATGCTACCTAATGATGAATATGCTGGGTATTTATTAGCAAAAACGTTAATAGAAACAAGTGTACCAACAGCCAAAGGCGAATATCATATGCTAGTTTTAGGGGGTGGTATTATTGATCAAGCCTCTGTTAATCGTATTAAAGGTTTAAAAAAGTTCATCAGTGAATCTAAAAAGAAAATAATAATTGATAAAATTGTTTATTTGAATTGGAGTCGTACAGAGTCAGTTAGTGCAGTTAAAAATTTAATTCACAAGTATTCTAACGTGACAACCCTTTGGGCTGCGAGCGATGGGATGGCTCTTGGTGCAAGTGAAAGTATCCAACATTTAAAAAGAAAAGTAACAATTGGAGGTATTGATTGGACTTTAGATGGCGTGAAAGCTGTAAATGAACAAATTCTAACTGCTACTGTCGGTGGACATTTTATGGAAGGAGCCTGGATTTCTGTACTAATATATGATTATTTTCACGGGATACGCTTCTCACAAGAAAATGAAATAAATTTTGCCTCTTGGATGGCCTTGATAAATAAAAACAATTCTCGGAAATATTTCAAATTTTTAATGGATAAGAAAAGTTGGGAAAAAATAGAATTCAAAAAACTGTCAAAAGCTTATAATTCTAAGCTTAAAACCTATGATTTTTCTCAAAAAAATATACAAAATTTAATATTTACTGAAAAATGACTATAATGCATTAAAATTATTATGTATATTTTTTTATTGATTTAAAATTGTATTGTAGACTTTTGTAAAGAAGAAGTTCAAACTTCCGATAGACAAATAAATGGAGGATTTTGTGTATGAGCTTTAATCCTAAAGATGAAAAAATAAAAAGTGAGAAATACAAAAGAGATGGTGCTAAATATGTCTGTACGAAATGTAAAGCAAAACATTTTTCCAAGGAAGATGTTGAAAAATGTTATGATAGCCATCCAGCAACAGAAGAAAAAACTGTAAAATAGCTAGCCATTCTTTGAATTAAATTCCTTCCGATAAATGATATAAAAAAAATATAATTTGACTTAAACTAAATATAGATTTAAAAAATATAATCAAAATGTCATTCCAAAAATTTAAAAATAAGGGTTTTTTATGGTTGAAAAATATCTAAATTTGTTTTCAGTTTTTTCTTATTTTATGTTCTTTTCTTTAATTATGCTTGAATATGTTGTCTCAAAAGTTAAAAATAAAAACGATTATGAAACGAAAGATACATTATTTAATATAGGAACAGGGTTATTTTATTTAACTATTCCTTTAGCACTTAATGCTGCATTAACAATATTTCTTTATAATTTTTTTTCGAAATATGCTATGTTTGAAATGCCTGGTGTCTGGTCAGCTTTAATTAAAGGAGAACATATTTATATTTGGGCATTTGTCTTGCTTATTCTCATGGACGATTTTTCTTATTATTGGTTTCATCGAATATCACATGTTTGTCGCTTTTTATGGTGTATTCATGAAGTACACCATTCATCAAAAAAATATAATTTTACAGTGTTTTTAAGAGCCTCATTTTTTGATTATGTTCCTCAAGGGCTATTTTATATTCCATTATTTTTAATAGGATTTAAGTTAGAAGATATTTTCTTTCAGATGGCCATAAATTTTACCTATCAATTTTGGCTCCACACAAAATACACTGGTAAAATTTATGGTTTTGACATTATTTTTAATACTCCCAGTCATCATCGGGTTCATCATGCTAAAAACTTAAAATACTTAGACAAAAATTATGGAGGCATATTCATTATTTGGGATAAATTTTTTAAGACCTTTGCAAAAGAAAATGAAAAAGTAGAATATGGAGTATTGCACGACTTAAATACTAATAACATTTTTAAATTAAATTTTGAAACATTTAAAATGATGCTTAAAGATAGTTTTAAAGCTAAAGGATTTAAAAATAAATTTTTATATGTATTTTATCCACCAGGATGGAGCCATGATGGTTCGTCAAAAACTACGAAACAATTACAAGCAGAATATCAAAAGTAACTAAATAAATAAAATCATAATTCTGAGCAATCTTTGCTGAATTCCTCTACAGACTTTGTATTATAAACATAATATTCACTTTGTTGCTCTAAGATATATTCCGATAAACCATTATGAGGTTCCTTTTCACTTCCCCAATCGTAAGTGTATCCTCGTCCTGTCCAAGGACATTCAGCAAATCCATCATGAGCGAAATATCTTTTTAGAAATTGATATGCACTCCATTTGCTTAAATTGTGCGTTAATAATAAATTTTTCGTAACTTTATCGTCTTTTTTAATTTCATCACTTAAACTGTTTTCAGTGATAGGAATTTTATCTATTTGTCCACAATTTGTTGTTGTAGGGTTTAAAAATGTTGAGGCACAAGGACGAAATATACCTGGTCCTTTAAAATTATTAAAAGTCTTACTGCTACTGATATAATCAATTTCACCTTTAATAAAAACTGCAGGAATTTTCATAAATGTAAAAAAGCGTGGATCTTCATTAGGGGCTTGTGGTGGTATACCTAATAATTGACTATATCTAGCACCTAAAAGCTCCTTAGACACTTTATCTTTTTTTACAACATTTAAGCATTTGCTTTTCATTTCAGGAGTGTGTGTAAACCATAATTGAATTCCTTTAGGTAAAGATCCTTTTGTGCCTTTTGTATATGGATAGTTGGTAAAAACTGTGATATCGTATGTGTCATTTTCATTTTTAATTGGTAAAGGAGATAAATTTATTATTGGAAGTTGTTCCCAATCATTTAAAACTTTTTTTGTTATAGAAATATACTTATCAAAAAGTTCGTAGTAAATAGTCCATTGCTTTTTATTTTCTAATTTTGAAGAGTCACACTTTAATTGCGGAATACTAGTATTATTATTTTCTTTTATTATTGTAGCATTTGTATATAAATAACAATTTATTTTGTTTGTTTTATCAGAAAAAATGTATTGAAAATAAAGTTCCTTTTTATTATTGATTATACTGTTATAACTAGTGCATTTTTCGACAGAAAGTTTCTTACCTAATTTTGTCGAAGCGTATTCTTTTATGGTATTTAATTCATCTAAATTACAAGAGGGTTTTATTTCAGTCGCGTAAGCGAGAAGTTTAAAAGTAAATATATTAACTATTATAAATGATTTGTATATATTATTTGTATATATAAACATATATTATTTCCTTTTAGTTATTACTTTAATTTTGTTTATCCTGCTATTAAATTATACTAGAATTAATAGAATGTAAAATAAATATTGATTAATTATTTTGCACTTTATTGCTTTTTTTGTTTTTTATAATTTCATTTAATTTTACAATAATATTCGAGTAATATATAAAATCATATACTTTTACTATGGTTTGGTGTTTTTTTTGTTGTGGCAAATTGATCAAAAGCGAAACAAATATTTCTTAAAAAAGCCATACCTATATTTGTTACACATATTTCATCGTTTTTAAACTCAATTAAGTTATCATTAATTAATGGTTCTAAATTATATATTATTTTTTCTTTTGTTTTAGAACTTAAATAATTATTACTAAAAACTGTTTTGTGATAACATGATAAGTTTAAAATATGTTGTTTGATTAAAAAATCTTCTTCGGATAATATATAACCTACTTCAAAATTTAGCAAACCATTTGTTGTTTGTTCCATATATTCAGAGAATGACTTTTTATTCTGGACATAAAACATTCCAAAGTCGCTAATTGCAGAGACTCCTAAACCAATTAAAATAGGGCTTTGTTGGGTAGTGAATCCCATAAAATTTCGATGAAGTTTATTAGCTAAAAAACTTTGGTATAGAGAATCTGTTTCTAAGGCGAAATGATCAAATCCCAGATTTTGATACCCATTTGCAATAAAAGAATCAAAAGCTGTTTTGTAAATTAAATATTTTTCATATCCAGAGGGTATAGAATAACTGTTTAACTTATTTTGACTCGGTTTTAATGTTGGAACATGTGCGTAACTATAAAAAGCAATTCTATCTGGTTTTAATTGAAATACCGTGTTTAAAGTATTTAGAATAGTTGTGTTTGATTGTGCTGGTAAACCATAAATTAAGTCATAGTTGATAGAATTAAATCCAATTTTTCTAGCATATGATGTACAAAAATCAATTTCTTCTAACTTTTGATCACGACCAATAATTTTTTGAACGTTGGTATCAAAGTCTTGAACACCAATGCTTAATCTCGAAAAATTATTATCTTTTAAAACATCTAAATGTTCTGACGTAGTAACTTTTGGATGAATTTCAATGCTAAAATCAGGATTTTTTGCTATTTTTGTTCTTTTAAATATTTCAGTTAATAGAAAATTTATATTTTCAGGTGAAAAAAAGGTGGGAGTTCCTCCCCCAAAGTGTAGTTCTTTTATAATCACTGATTTATTTAAAATGTTCAAATAGTTATCAAGTTCAATCATCAATTTATTAATATAAGGAATTTCTAAATTATGTTTTTTTGTAATAACTTTATTGCAGCCGCAAAAGTAACAAAGTGTTTCACAAAATGGTAAATGAATATATAAAGAGATTTCTATACTATTGTCATTTTTAGAATTTTCTAAAAAAAGATTTTTTAATTGTGTTTGGTTAATGTGCTTATTCCAATGCGGGTAGGTTGGATAGCTTGTGTATCTTGGTACTGGATGATCGTATTTAAAAAAAAGTTCTTGTGAAGGAAGCATTGTGCGTTTCTCTCCTAAAATTAGGAAAATACATCTCATGAATTCATATATAAAATTAAAGAAGAAATAAATATAAAATAAAGAAAATCTAAATAGCAAAATAATTATAGATATACCTTAATAATATCATATTATTATAAAAAAAACGAAAACTGTTTAAAATTTTTAAAGAAAAGGATATCATGCGTTCAAATAAAAATTGAAAAAAGGAGATAAAATGAAACAAGAAATCCTCATTTTTAGTCTCTCTCTCATTTTAATAAGCTGCAATAAGAAGTCTCAAAACTCAGAATCTAAGGATATTTTTTATTCTGGGCCAACTAACTGTAATCTTTTAGGCAAAGCGGCAGTTTTGGCATTAGAGCCACAAATTGTAGGAGGAACTCCAGCAACAGACTCAAGTATAATCACAGGTTCTAATACCGTAGCAATTATATTAAACGATGCATCTGACAATTCAAAAAGAATTATTTGTTCAGGAACAATTGTTCAAAGCAACTTAATTTTAACCGCTGGACATTGTTTTGATGATGTTGATTTAAATTCAACATCACCTGGCATTGTTGTATTTGCTGATTCTTTTAGCAGTTATAATGCATCACAAGCTACGAAAATCAGTTGTTGGCAACGTCCTCGTGATTACATCCCATGTAATGTAAAAGATACATATAAATGCATTTTAAATGATATTGCTTGGATAAAAATACCTGGTTCTATAAAAAATGGTTACAGTACCGTTAATATTTTAAAAAATCCACAAACCATATCCTCTACAGAGACAAAATGGATGGCAGGTTTTGGCGATTTGAATGATAGTGGATTGAATTATGCCGCAAAAAATGTAGTTGAATCAACAACATCTGCATCTAATCCCGATATGACTCCAGAAGGAGCTGTGCAAGCTTTTAATACCCTAACTTTTTCGAATGCCTTTGAATCCTTTTTGACAGTAATAGGACCTGATGCTGGTAAAGGCACCTGTGAGGGGGATTCTGGTGGCCCCGTGTATGTATTAAGAAATGGCAATTATGTTCTTGCCGCCATTACACAAGGAAGTAATAGTTTATTGTCACCGCATCCTATAACAACTTTCCCTCCTTATCAGTTTGATACTAATAAATATGCAACTTGTAATGATGGTTATGGTGTATATACAACTATTGGGAATTATATAGATTGGATACAGTCTTCAAGTGGAATTCATTTAAGTACTTATTAAATTTAAAGATAAAGATGATTTGCCTATTAAAATTCTTTATGAGGGAAAAAAATCTCTTTTTTTGCCTTTCTTCTTTGGAAAAAATAAGCTAAAAATTTAAGTCGCTATGATTGAAAAGCGTAAAAATTTACTGGTGAAAAAATGCAAGACAATGTGACCTTAACAGATATTGTTGATGATGAACTAAAGAAAAAATTCAACGAATTGTGTTTTAATTTTAAAGCATTAAATTATTTTAGTTATGTCAACACTAGTTTTTTAAACATAGAAACAAAAGAATTAAATTTTTTACATGTAGATATTAACAATTACCTTGATTTTTATCGGGGTGAAAAATTTATATTAATGGATCCTGTGATGGATTTTATTTTTAATACTAATAGAGAAATTATTTGTTTTGAAGAGTTAAATTATAAAGAAGTCGTTAATGAAAAAGGTAAAATAATATATCCTGGCAAAATAATTAACAGTCACAAAGCAAGTAGTAAATATTGTATGTCAAATGGTTTTTATACTGTCATACGATTAAAAAAGAAGTACATGATTACGGGGTCATATGGCATTCATTCAAAAACATTTAATATAGAAAAGTTTTTTAATTCTAAGTATAAAGAAGGCAAGTGGTTTAGTGAATATACACGGCATGTAAATTTTTTACTGCTACAGGCTATATCGAGGAAAGAAGCATAATTGTTAACAAATATTATATATAAGATTATATGTTTAAATTTGTGCTTATGTCTAACTAAAAAATCTTATTCAGTATATTATGTTAAATTTGTGAATAATACAACAAAAGAAATACACGCTCAAGTTGATCATATTTTATATGTTAGAAATTTTGATCGCGCTCCTGTTTTTGAGACAGCAAAAAATAAGAAAATACTTCCCAAAAAATGGTATTATTTAAGAAAAAATAATGGTGTCATTTGCGCAAATAAAAGAAATATTGTGGATTATTGCTATAACGCTATGCTTTCATTTAAAACGTTGCAGGTCATGAACAATTAAGGTTTTTTAACACAGGTTGGTGGCAAAATGATACTGTATTCCCACTAATTTTAGAGTTAAAAATGTAAGAGATGGTTATTAATTAATTTTGTTTTTTCTTTTTTAGATAGTTTTTTTATTTGTATCTCTCTTTTTGTTGCTAAAGATTTATTTTGAACTTCTTTGTCATAAACCTGTCTTTTCGGTTTTGATATTGTTTAATACTTAGTACCTTTTTTTCTATTGATATGTTCTGCTAATCTTCTTTCTATAT
>CAYSZE010000051.1:0-4738 GCA_964435255.1 uncultured Oligoflexia bacterium | reverse complement strand
CGTAGGAAGAGTGATAATGTTTGCTTATTCAAATTGTTTTACAAAATTCCATATGTCGTATTCTTAATAAAACATGGAAAATGAAATCAACCTTAATAACAATTAAACATTTTTTTCACTTAAAATCTATCCTCACAGCTGGGTTTCTAATAAATCATTTTATAAAGGAACCCTTCCATGGAATTATTTACAAAAATAAATGCCAATGAGCTTTTTAAAAACAGGCCTCAATCAAGCAAATATTATGTTGAAGGAAACATATATAGTAACTTAAAAATCCCTTTTCGTGAAATTGCACTAAAGGGAAATAAACAAAATAATGAATCGCAAAAGTTATATGTATATGATGCTGCAGGACCTTATTCTGATCCAGACATTCGTATTAATATTTCTGAAGGTCTTTTTCCAATTAGAAAAAATTGGTTGCTTAATCGAAAACCTTTCCAACAATCTTCAACGCAAATGGCATATGCTAAAAAAGGAATTATTACCGAAGAAATGGAATTTGTCGCTATTCGTGAAACAAATCAAAATTTAAAATTAATGGCAGAAAATGCGGAACGAGAAAACAGACTTAAAAAATATCAAAATAAATTCCCAAGACCTGTAGAAATCACACCTGAATTTGTGCGCAATGAAGTGGCAAATGGTCGTGCTATTATTCCTGCAAATATTAATCATCCAGAATTAGAACCCATGATAATTGGCAAATCTTGTTACACAAAAATTAATGCTAATATTGGAAATTCTGCCATTCAATCTTCAATAGAAGGAGAAATTGAAAAATTATTATGGTCATTAAGGTGGGGTGCCGATACGGTCATGGATTTATCTACAGGTAAAAATATTAAAGAAACACGTGAATGGATTTTAAGAAATTCACCTGTACCTATTGGAACCGTTCCTTTATATCAGGCTTTAGAAAAAGTAGGTGGTATTGTAGAAGATCTCAATTGGGATATTTATCGTGAAACAATAATAGAGCAAGCTGAACAAGGTGTTGATTATTTCACTGTGCATGCAGGAATTTTATTGCCTTATGTTTCATTAACCAGAGAAAGAATGACAGGAATTGTCTCACGTGGTGGAGCCATAATGGCAAGGTGGATGACCAAACATCATAAAGAAAATTTTATTTATACGCATTTTAATGAGTTGTGTGAAATTATGCGTTATTATGATATTTCTTTTTCCTTAGGTGATGCTCTCAGACCTGGTTCCATTGCCGATGCCAATGATGAAGCACAATTTGCTGAATTAAAAACCTTAGGCGAACTGACAAAACGAGCTTGGCAATTCGATGTCCAGACCATGGTTGAAGGTCCTGGTCATATTCCGATGCATCTCATTCAAGAAAATATGGATATGCAAATGAAATACTGTCATGAAGCGCCATTTTATACTCTTGGGCCTCTGACGACTGACTTTGCCCCTGGATATGATCATATTACCAGTGCTATTGGTGCCGCCCAAATTGGTTGGTATGGTTGCGCCATGCTCTGTTACGTGACACCAAAAGAACATGTAGGATTACCGAACAAAGATGACGTCAAACAAGGTCTTATTGCCTATAAAATAGCAGCACATGCAGCTGACTTGGCAAAAGGACATCCTGCAGCAAGAGCTTGGGACGATGCTTTATCATATGCTCGTTTTCATTTTCATTGGGAAGACCAGTTCAACCTCGCTTTGGATCCAGAAACAGCACGCGCTCATCACAACGAAAGTCTCCCTGAAGAAAGAAATTTACATACCCCTTATTGTTCTATGTGTGGCCCTCGCTTTTGTTCTATGCGTATCAGTTCTCAAATTTACAGCACAAATAATACTTAAAGGAACGCAAGTGAAAATTGGCATTATTGGGGCAGGTATCATAGGACGATTGCTTGCCATAGAATTTTCTAAATATAATTATCAAATCACTCTCTTTGAAAAAGATGACATGAATTCTTCCCAATCAAGCTGTGCAACCGCGGCTGGCATGTTAAATCCATGGTCAGAAATAAATGAAAGTACTGCTCTTGTTTTTGAGCTTGGCGTTTTATCATTAACACACTGGCAAGAAGTTACTCAAAAAATAGCAGCACCAGAAATGTTATTTCATTGTGGTTCTGTTCATGTCTCTAGTTATGGTGACAAAGCTAAGCTAGATCATTTATTAAAAAATTTATTAAATAAACAAGAAAATTTTTATTGTATACCGCTTGATAATAGTTTAAAAAAACAATTATTCAATAAAACAAATTCTAACTACCCTTACGGTTTTTATTTACCTGATGAAAAATGTCTTGACCCACAACTATTTATAAAAAAAAGTAATGACTATTTTAGAAAAAATAATAATATTAATTTTTGTTATGACACAACTGTTTTAAAATTTTCACAAAATACAATTTCTAGTGAAAACAAAACTGAATATTTTGATCTTGTGTTAAATACTACAGGGTATCATGGTAAATCAGACTTAAATAACACCTTAAGAGGAGTTAGGGGAAGTTTAATTTTAGTTGAAGCCCCACAAGTTAATTTGCAAAGCATCGTAAGGTTAGGACATTTACGTTATCCCATTTATATTGTTCCCAGAGGACAAAACAAATATATCATTGGTGCCACGACTCACGAAACAGAATGTAAGAAACCTATGACTGTGGAAGCAAATTTAGAATTATTAAGCACCGCTTGTCAATTTGATCCTGGTTTTTTAGAAGCACATATTTTAGAACAAAGAGTTAATCTCCGCCCTGCATTTGCCAGTGGTGAACCCAAAATTCAACGCAAAAATAATGTTTATTTTATAAATGGGCTCTATCGGCATGGTATCACAATTAGTCCTATTATTAGCCATTATTTTTGTGAATTTATCCATAACGACTTTAAATTACCAAGTCATTTAAATTATTCAATATGGGATAGACTATGGAACATTTAAAAATTAAATTTAATGGTCAGGAAAAAATTTATCCACAACAAATTACAACAATTGCCGATCTTTTACAGCATGAAAATATTCAGCAACAAGGAATAGCAATTGCCATAAACCAAGTTTTAGTAACAAAAGATAAATTACTTTCAGTTCAATTAAATATGCATGATGAAATTGAAATTGTTACTCCCTTTGAAGGAGGCTAAATGTTAGAATTATACGGTGAAAAATTAAATTCCCATTTAATTATTGGTAGCGCTAAGTATCCTTCGTTATCAGTAATGGAAAAAGCTATTATTGCTGCTAAAAGTGATTTAGTAACTATAGCTTTAAGAAGATTCTCACCTGAAAAAAAAGAAAAAAACCAATTTTGGGAAACAATTAAAAAATTAAATGTTAAAATTCTGCCAAATACGTCTGGTTGTTATCATAGCAAAGAAGCTGTGCAAACTGCATTACTAGCCAGAGAATTATTTTCCACAAATTGGATTAAACTAGAAATATTTGGTGACAGTTATACACTACAACCTAATCCATTTGAACTGTTAAAAGCAACTGAAGAACTTATGAAACTTAATTTTTGTGTCTTTCCATACATGACCGATGATCTTGTACTAGCTAAAGAACTTGTTAACTTAGGTTGTGAAGTTTTAATGCCGTGGGCTTCTCCTATTGGTTCTGGCAAAGGAATATTAAATCCATTTTATTTAAAAATATTAAGAGCTCGTTTTCCTAAAACCAAATTAATTATCGATGCTGGTATAGGTTGCCCAAGTCATGCAGCCTATGCCATGGAACTTGGCATGGATGGGGTTTTATTAAATTCAGCTATCGCCATGTCACACGAACCTATAGTCATGGCTAATGCATTTGCATTAGCTATTGAGAGTGGAAAATTGGCTTTTCAAAGTGGTCTTATGCCTGAATCCGATTTTGCCCAACCAAGTTCACCGATCCTGGGAGTCGCATTTCGCAATGAACAATGACAATTTTTCTTTTCATTTTTATCCAATTATCGACAGTATTTCTTGGCTTGAAATTCTTATTCAAAATAAAGTACCTTTAAGCCAATATCGGGTAAAAAAAACTCCCTCACAATTATTAGAAAATGAAATAAAACAGGCAATAGCATTAGCCCAAAAACATAATCATTGTTTAATTATCAATGACTATTGGCAACTAGCGCTAAAATACAACGCTTATGGCATTCATTTAGGTTATGAAGATTCGCAACAAGCAGATTTGAAAAAAATAAAAGACAAACATTTGGTTTTGGGGCTAAGCACCCATGACAATGAAGAATTGCAATATGCTATAGAAAAAAAACCAACTTATATTGCTCTTGGTCCTATTTTTCCAACAACAACAAAAAAAATGCGTTTTTCTCCACAGGGCTTGGAAAAAATAGCACTTTGGCGAGAAAAAATACCGCAAAATATTAAACTTGTGGCCATTGGCGGCATATCATTAAGTCAAAGTGCGGACATATATAAATATGGCGCAAATTGTATATCTGTCGTCAGCGATATAGCGAAAGCCAGCAATCCTCATGAAAGACTTCAACAATGGTTAATGAGCCAAATATAAAATTAAATTCAGCCAGATATGCACGTCAAATGTCATTGTCATTTCTAGGAATAACTGGACAAGAAAGAATACGAAAAAGTAAAATACTCATTATTGGTGCTGGAGCGTTAGCTCATAACTGTTGTCAATATATAGCAAGTTCTGGAATTGGTAAAATAATTATTTATGATCATGACACAATTGAAGAATCTAACTTGCCAATGCAAATTTTATTCTCAGCTACTGATA
>CAYSZE010000050.1:0-11045 GCA_964435255.1 uncultured Oligoflexia bacterium | reverse complement strand
CTAAAATTAAACAGGAATATTGGGATCCTTCCTATGCTAAAGCATATACTTCATACACAGGAAATAATAATTAATTATAGTAATGTGTCATGGCGCCAATAAGTGTCATTATTAACTTCATGGCTGAGTAATATAGAATCAGTACCATCGGTAGAAATGGGAATAATGTTGTCTATATTTAGTGAACTTTCCATATAGTTGAGAACAAGTAAAAGATTTGAAGCTGTAACTTTAGAATAATGAGTATTCATCCCTATTTTTTGTGCAAAACTTTGCAGTTCTATATCACTCATTTGCTTTAGTTTACTATAAATTGTTTTTAACTCGTCTTTTTTAATAGGGCGGACATCAGAAATATTTTTTATTGTAGCATAATCATTTCTATTATATTCAGGGTCTATTGCTTTCATGACTTCTGGTAAAGATATAGATAACAAGCCGCCAATAACAATGTACTTCTTATTGTTATAGAGTTTATTAAAATCATTTGTCATTTCTGTATCTTTTTGAATAGAATAATCTATTTTATTTTGAATATATTTTTTTGAATATTGTTCTAAATAATCGTAATGATTTATTGGGTTTAGTTTTTTTGCAGAATCTCTTTCATTTGAGTATATAATATTTGTTAAAAAATTACAGAATGAACTAGAGCCTAAGTCGGTTTCTATCACTTTAGCGCCATTGTTATTGAAGTTATTTCTGGTGAAAGTAGAGTCGAAAGCTGTGATTTGGGTTGAGCCGCCTCCCATATCCCACACAACATACTGATTTTTATCAAAATCTTTTAGCTTGGTGATGGGGTAAAAACCATAAAGTGCTTCTTCTTTTTGGTTAAGACGTTTTATCAGAATCCCATCGACGGCTTGGGAAAGTTGTTGGCGTGCTTCATCCCAGTTTTCAGCTTTCCGAAAGGCTTCAGTCATTATCCCTCGCCAGACATCAACTTTGCAGTCATTTCCGCATTGTTCTTTGAGTTTTTGTAGACCTTCTTCTTTTAATGCGGCCATGGCTTTTACGCCTTCTTGAATGATGTTTTGTGAGAAATACTGGTTTTTGTGTTCAGCTAAATCTTGAGAATATTTAACGGGTTTATTATTTTTATAATAGACTTTTTCTAGAAAAATATCTCCATTATTACAGCTTTTTACCTTAGCAATTTGAATTTTAGTTGCACCTGAGCCAATATCAAAGCCCCCTCTAATTTCATCGCTACATAATAAATTAATATTATTGTTTTTTTTGTTTATTGGATAAAATATAAGAAGACATACGATACAGGTTATTATTAAAAGTGATAAAATTAAAATTCTATTTTTGTATTTCACAAAATTCCCCAATAATATAAAAATTAATTATAAATATAATTAATAATTGTCTGTTTAAATGTGTATATTTTAACTATTTCCAAAAAATAATGGAAATATCTTTATATATTATTGTGGAATTTATATGTCAAGTAATTCATAATTAATAGGAAGAATGTGTAATATTTAAAGAAAATATAAATACTTTTTTATTAATTATAAATGAATTTATCTTTTATTACATATTCGTAATTTATTTATTTAGAATAATTTGTGGATAAATTTACAAGATTGTGCTAGAGTATGAATATTTATGATTTAATTGTTTTTATTATTTATGTAATAAATGAAATTATGCAAAATTAATAACTATATTGTTTGTAATTTTAAAATATAGTTACTAGTTCTGAATATTATCTAGAAATAGGAATAACTTCTGGAGGGTTGTAAGTAGAATGAAAAATGAACTAGATTTATCTATGAATATACGTGAGTTATTAAAAAATTATACGGCTAAACAGCATAAAAATGTAGAAGAATTGAATTTTTTAGGAAACAATGAAGTTACAAGATTAAAATATGTTCATTTTTTAATAGTATTTTATAAAATTGTTAAGCCTCTTGAAGAAACAGTAAATGACAGATTTGCTAAAATAATAGGAGATAATTTTCTGACTAATTTTAGAACAAAACTTCTTGAAAGAGATTTGATTTCATTGCAAGTTGATACCAAACATATAAAAAATTCAGCATTTTTACCAAATTTGGATAACGTTTTTGATTGTATTGGAAGTTTATATGTATTGGAGGGGTCGGTATTGGGTGGGAATTTATTATATAAAAAGATAATAGCGGAATTAGGTGAAAAATTTAAAAAACATGTCAGTTTTTTGCAAGAATTTAATCAGGAAAATATGAGACAATGGAATAAGTTTACTAAATATTTAGAGACATTTAATAATGATAAAAATGAAAATAAATTGCAGATTATTTTAGCGGCTGAGAATATGTTTGAGTGTTTTGCTAATGAATTCAAATATTTTAATAAATACTTATATAACAATTTTAATTAAAATATTCTATAAGTATGAATAAATTTAAAATATTCCATTTGTTTTTGGTTATTTTTGTAAAATATATTACTAAAGTATTTGCAATAAAATAAATTTAACGTTACTTTTTCAAAGATTAATAAATTCTATAAAATTTTTCACAAAAAATATTAAATATAAATAACAAATAAAAAAAAGGGAATATGATGACTTTAAAATCACGACGTAAATTCCTAGAATTAACAGCGCAGTCTTCGTTTGCCGTTGCTGGATTCTCACTTTTTTCTAAAAATTTACAAGAAGCACTGGCTATGCCAGTTCCAAAGGGGCAGGGAAATATTCACGATGTAAAACATATTGTTATTTTTATGCAAGAAAATCGTTCTTTTGATCATTACTTTGGTACTTTAAAAGGAGTCCGTGGATTTAATGATCCGCGGGCAATTAAATTACCAACTGGCAAGTCAGTATGGTATCAACCTATGCCTCATTCCCAATACGGGCTTCCTTTTCATTTAAATTCAAAAGAAACAAGCTCTCAATGGTTAGATAATCTTGATCACTCTTGGAAGGGATCTCAAAAAACTTGGGAGTTTTATGATTGTTGGATAGAGCAAAAATCATCACTGACGATGGGTTACTTTAATCGCACAGATATTCCATTTTATTATTCGTTGGCAGATGCTTTTACGATAGGTGATGCCTATCATGCATCGTTATTTGGCCCTACCGATCCCAATCGGATGTTTTTATTTACGGGCACGAGCGGGTTAACAGTTGGTGCTTTTGGTGAACATGTTGTTCATAATAAAGATGATGGCAATGAGACTGCAGATATGAACTTAGATTTAGCAACTTATGCAAGTTATTCCTGGAAAACGTATGCAGAACGTTTGCAAGAAGCGGGCATTAGTTGGAAAGTTTATCAAGAGTACGATAACTATGGCGATAATGCTCTTGCTTATTTTAATAATTTTCGAAATTTGAGTAAGGATTCGCCTTTGTATAAACAAGGACGACAATGGGTTGAAGGCTCTCACTCTGGCAATGCGAAAACCTCTCAAGCGCAATTTCTAGTCGATGCATTTGCTAAAGATATTCGCAATCATACCCTTCCTGCTGTGTCATGGATAGTGGCACCCACCCAGTTTTGCGAGCACCCAAGTTGGCCGCCAAGTTATGGAGAGTCTCTAACCGCGCGGTTGCTTGATGAGCTAGCAAAAGATAAAGAAATTTGGTCAAGCACAGCATTTATCATTAATTATGATGAAAATGACGGTTATTTTGACCATGTTCCTCCTCTTAATCCACCTGTTAATCGCGCATCTGGTCTAAGTACCGTAGATCTTGCTGGAGAAATTTACAACGGTGAACCCTTGGGGCTAGGGGTGAGAGTGCCACTCTTAATCGTTTCACCTTGGACAAAAGGGGGATGGGTGTGTTCTGAGGTTTTTGATCACACATCAATCATTCGTTTTCTTGAAAAAAGATTTCAAGTGTATGAACCTAATATATCGCCTTGGCGCAGAGCGATATGTGGCGATTTAACTTCTATGTTTGATTTTAAAACACCAGATCTTGTGTGGCCAAATAATTTACTTGATACAACACATTTTATTTCAAAAACCAATGCGACAAAAGAATTACCTAATCCTACAAATATACCAAATAGACAGTTGTTACCTAAACAAGAAAAAGGAGTACGTCCTGCTAGAGCATTACCTTATCATTTTTTAGTAAATGGAAAAGCTAACTTAACAGATGAAAAATTTTATATTACATTTATTAATTTAGGTACAGTTGGAGCTGGCTTTATTGTTTATGATATGAGTAATAATAGTAGTCCTAAATATTATACTCTTGATAAAATGAAAAGAGTTATGGAAAGTTGGGATAGAGTATCTTTAATTAATGAAACATATGAATTTAATGTGCATGGACCTAATGGATTTTTTCGGAAATTTAGAGGAAAAATAACTACAAAATTAAATGAAAAATATGCTTTGCCTAATATTTATTTGAGCTATTTCAAAAATAATCTTTTACTTAATTTGATTAACTCAGGATTAAAACCTTGCACTTTTAAAATTGTAGATAATTCTTATGGAGAACCTGTACAATTTTGTAAAGTAAATTCACGTACGCAGGCTAAAAAAATTATAAAAATTTCAAAAAACGCAAATTGGTATGATATAAGCATTAGTGTAGATACAGACGATGCATTTTATAATCAATTTGCAGGCCATGTTGAAACGGGGTTAGCTAGTATTAGTGATCCTGCTATGGGGCTATGATTCTAAAAATTTCAGATATGTTATTAAATTTTTTTACAAACTATACTAGAAAATTTATAAGAAAAAATAATATTTAAAATACCTAAAAATTACCAGTAAAATAAAATTTAAATCAAAAAAATAAAATACAAAAAATTGACATTTTAGAGAATGAAATGAATTAGAAATTATATAACTCACGCCAAAAAATAATAATATATTAATTCATGAAAATGAAATGCCAAAACAGTTAGAGGAGGGTTTTAATGAAAAAAAATTTTGCTAAGTCGCTTTCACTTGCCTGTTTAATAATTATGCAAACTGCAACTGCGGAGAATTTTTCTTCTCAACAGATGAATGTAGAGAGTATGCAAGAATTAAGTATTTCTAATTATTTAAACACTATTTCGCATTTTCAACCAGAAACGTTTGAACTTTTAGAAAAGTTACAAAATACGTTAAGTTATTACCAAAGAGTTCATATACTAAAAACATTTAAATCCAGCGAGTATACTGTTGATTGCATTCCCTTTGCCGAACAACCTTCTTTAATTGATAAACCTGAGCTAGCAAAAAAATTATTACAAGAATTAAAGAATAAAAATAATTTTAAATCTTTCAAGGAAATAGGAAATTATTTTGAATTTAATGCAGCTATGAAATGCCCTAATGAAAGTGTTGGGATTATTCGGCCATCTGAAAATATTCTTTCTTCTCGTGCTGCTCTGAAAAAAGGTTTTGATGCGGAAAATTTACAGCATTATAATGATACGACAGATAGTACTGCTGGGTATACTTGGCAGGTTGGAGTCACTCCTTCCAACAAAGTTATATATATTAAGAAAGATCATGGTGAGGCTTATTTCAAAGGACCGCAATTACAAAAAGTAACTGAGACTAATAAAGATGACCATTCATTGGACCAATTTTGGTTACTCAGTAATTCAAAAAACAAAGAAAGATATAGTGTTGAATTTGGAATTATGGCAAGTGCTTATTTTACTTTACATCCAGCAACTAGTATTTTTGTTTATGCAAGTGTGGACAATTACGGGGGCAAGTCTTGTTATAATTTAGGTTGTTCAGGTTTTATTCAATTGCCAAACACTCCTATTGTTGGCGTACCTATAACTCATAAAAATGAAGATTACATTTTTAAAGTAGCGCATAAAAAAACCAAAGACTCAAAAGCTGGTTTCTACTTGACTCTTGAAATTCGTGACTCCAAAGCCAAAAAATTACATAAGGTAAACGTTACTTTAGGTTTTTATCCAGAAAGTATATATCCAACAGATGCTCTGCCAAATTCGTTTGGAGCAGGAGCTGAAATTTATGCTGATGCCCCAGCAAACGGAACAATTTTATATGGAAATTATGTTAATCCATTAGAAGGTTATTACAGAAAAAAACATATTGGCATGTTTACCCAAAATAAAAATGAATTTCCTTTTTATATAAAAAAAGAAGAACCATATGGTATAGTGTGGAAATTAGGACAAAAAGAATAAGTTATAAAAAATCCATAAATTTTAGTTGAAATAAAATGTACCAATTTGTTTCTTGCCCAACAATCCAACTATAATAAAAAGAGGGAAAAAGCTGGAAGCCTTTGATGTCAACATCGACAGAACTACCAACACTAGCACTGGTTATAGCGGAAAAGTCATTGAAGTCTTCTTTTATTGCAACTCCTCCACGAGTCAAAGTAACAATACCTCTTAAGTTATTTAAGTAAGTGAAAAGTAACTTTTTTTCAAACTTAGGATAAATAGGAAAGTCGTAGCCAACTGTTCCTGAATAACTCCAATAACCAGCTTTTAATTCAAAAAGTGATCCATTTCCAATAATGGGATAACTAATAAAATTTAAAGGAGTGTTACTACCTAAAATATAAGATTGATAGGGTGAATATACTTCTTTAATATTTAAAGTATTTTGCCCTTGAGTCGTCGATAATTTACCTAGCAAGGTTAAGTTAGTGCGATAAAAATTTAAAGTATTTTTTAAAGAGGTGTACAAATTATAGTAATCAATTGTTCCCGTGTTATGTCCATTGGAGTCTTGTGATTTGCCTAAACCGTAATACTGGCTTCCACCGAAAGTAGTGCTCATTAATAAATTTAACCATTCGCCGTTTATTTTGTTTTGTTTACTTAAGTAAAAATATTCATTAATAACATCTAATTTTAAATTTCCACCTACACTCATTAAATTAGTTTTTTGCGCACCTACTTCTGGTGGTGGGGTTTTTAAATTGTCATATGGCTCTAAATTATATAATGCTGATTGAACTGTTAAAATTGTGTTTAGTGGTTTAAATCTCCAGGCGGTATTTACAGAAATTCCTGTTTGTTGCAAGTAATTGTAGTAACGAGTTGTCGTTTTATTATTTCCTATATCATAATAACCATTAAAAAATGGATTAGCGAATAAACTTAAAGAAAAACTATCAAAAATGCGGTTGTTTACATAAGTGATAGAACCTTCAGGAGCATTTAAATAAAAGTTATAACCACCAAATAAAACTATTCTATAGCGCTCAATTTCATCCATGAAGGGGATGGAAAACAAGCCAATGCTAGGTCCACCAAAAAAATCGGGTAAAGCATAAGGATAAGCAAATAAAAATCTTGACTGGTATAATGCTCCCTTTTCATTACTGTGAGCAGTTGTATTACTCTGTAATTTATCTTCTACAGCAGTGACTTCAGATATTTCTGGTATAGAAAAAAGTTGTTTTTTTTCGGTAAAAATATTTTTATACGGAGGTTTGTATTCATGAAATTCATAATTTTCAAAGTTTAAAAAAGTTTGTTGTTTATCCCATTGTTTAAAATTTTCTATAGCATTATTTAAATTTAAATTTTTTAAATAATATTTTCCTTTAAAATAATACCAAAATGTGATTTCATTTTGTGGATCTTTAGCAGAAGGAATAATATTTTCAATCCATTCAGAGAATAAAAATAATGAGGTATATTTTTTTTCCAGAGGCTTAAATTCTATTAAAGCATGTAAATCATTCCAAATGACTTTTAATAATACGGAGTTTGAATTACGAACATAACCGTCAGTAATAATAAATTTAGCATTGGGAATAGCTTCTTGAATAAAGGCTGATGAGTTATTATCTATGCAAATATTTTGAAGACTTGTCTTATTTTCGTCGGAATCAAGAATAAAATATGTACAGTTGTTTTTTGATGCGGTTGAAAAAAATTTAATATTTAAGGGGAATTGATAAGATTTAATTAGCTTTATTTCAGAATTATTAGTATTTAGTAGAAATAATTCAGGATTGCCATTATTAATAGTATTAATGATATAAAAAGTATCTTTTAAGTGTGTAATGGAATCTATAAAATAAGGATTTTCTGCGTTTGAAAATTTAATTTCTTTCTGAAAATAATTTTTGTTTGATAAATTGTGTAATTGTTCAGGACTTTGGATAATAATAAGATCATGTCCTATTTTCCCATTGTTAAAAGTATGTAATTGTGCTGTTACTAATTCAAGAGGTTGATTCTTTCCAATAGCAAAAGAACTTGAACCAGCAAAAGAAACAGGAAGTCTTATTTCTGCCTTAAAATTATTTATATAAAATGCGCTTCCATAAGGAGAATTTTCTGCAACTAGTTTTGAATATATAGTTTCATTATTTAAATTAACTATAGGATAAAAATATTTTTGTCCTAAGTCAGAATTAAATGTTTTTTCCTTAATCAGTTCAGGCAAATTATTAATTTTATTTTTCCATTCATTTTCCATTTCTATTTTAAATTGTTCATAAAGTTCTTCAGCTGTTTTTCCTAATTTTTTATTCAACCATGAATCAGCGGCATTATAAAAAGGTGGTGTCACTGTTTTATTGCTTATTTCTTTGTGAATTTCAAACAAATCAGGATTGTTTAATTTAGAAAAAATCCATCCTAAAAAGTACCCAGCAGTAACGTATCCTCTTAAATTCGTATCAGCATCGGCTTGATATAAAGAATGTAATCTGTCCCAGGTGGGCCAATGGTTTGTTAAAGCCATATTTTTTAATACATTTTTAGAAGTGTTTTCACCTATACTATTTGTTAAATGTTCTGCAAGACCTTCTATCCACCAAGTTGGCATCATAGCGAGGCTAAATAAACGAGCTATAGGACCAATGCCAAAATCGTTATGTTCATACATAAGTCTATGCACAAGTTCATGTTGAAAAAAAGCAGAAGGTCTATTGTGAAGAATTTGAGCTTCAATATTTAAAGTTACAGGGTTAGCAAAACCAGCTCCGTCGTAATGATTGCCAATAATAAAAGGAATTTTTTTGAATTTTGATGTTATAGTTCTATTAGTATTTCTGTTTGAATTAATAATTGCACTATTGTTTAATTTAGCACCTAGCAATAAAGATAAATAAGGATAACTTTTTTCTAAAGAATGGAGCGAATAGCTAGCTATGTTTTTTGCTTCTTTGGGATAATAGATTATAAAATTATCTGATTCAATTGTCTGCCATTCTGTATCTTTCATATTTGTTCCTGCATTTTGCATGAAGCTTAATGGAACAGCGAAAGTATAATAGTGGTAAATAAAAACGAAAAAAAATAAGAATTTTTTTAATAAGGTTAAATTCATGTTTCTAGTTATTTTCATAAGATTGTGCTTTTTTTAAATCAGCAGGTGTGTCTATCCCAAAAGGTGGATGATAACAGTCTGTAACTAATATTTTCCAACCATCTTCCATGGCGCGCAGTTGTTCTAAACTCTCGTAAGTTTCTAAAGGACTTGAAGGCAATTCAGTAGCAAATTTTTGCAAAGCAGCATAGCGAAAGGCATAAACTCCCACATGATGGTAGAAGTCTATTTTGCTTGCGAACAGTTCGGTTGTTTTTTGCAGCCAGTCTGTACCAGTAGAACCTAAAGTGTCTTTGGGGAATGGGATGGGGGCTCTTGAAAAATATAAAGCACAAGAGTTTTTATCTTTTACAACTTTTACAACTGAACTGCTAAAAAATAAATGCGCTTCATTGCGTTTAAATGCTAAAGTACCAATTGGGATAGAGTCATTAATAAGCATTTGTTTAGTCAATTCAAATAAATCATCTATAGAGATAAAAGGTTCATCTCCTTGTATATTTATAATTAAGTCATTAGGGTTTATTATGGTTTGTTTTTTTAATTCATTTATTGCTGTATACACTCTTTCAGTACCATTTTTTAAAGAGCTATCAGTCATGATCACATTCTGACCCAAGTTCTTTATTTCATTAAAAATCCCATCATGATCAGTGGCGACAACAAGTTCTGTAGGGATTTTTAATTCCTGCATTATTTTATCTGCTAATTTTTTTGCTTTTTGTGCAACCAAAGAAATAATTGTTGTATTTCCAATTTTCAAAAGCGGTTTTCCAGGCAACCTTGTGGAGCCAAAACGTGCGGGGATAGCAATGTAAATATGACTTTCTTGTTTTGATCTTAAAGCACTCATCAAAACCTCCTTTTTGTTTTCCCATAATTTTTATATTCGAATTCGCTTAAATTAAAGTCTTAATTTATTCTTATTAAAAAGAAGATTGCAAATTTCTCTTCCTTAATATTTAACATATTAGTCAATACTAGGGACGACAAAGAGGGAAGCATATGCTAGACTTTTTCAAATCTCAATATAGGAGAACATGAGTGGCTAGACAATTTTCCACGACGGTGAATGATGGCTTGCCTATGTGGGATACTTTTGAAGCAAGTTTTTTTGTTGCTGCTGGACTTTCTGTTGGAATTGTCTTTGGAATCCTTTTCCCTTCTTTATGGCGTACTTTTAGAAGACGTTTTCGCAAAATTTCGCATTATGCTCCGAATGAGCAAAAATTAAATTCTGATTTACATCCTAAACTGACAATTTTGAATGAAATAGCAGCGCATGGAAATGAAGATATTGCAGAAATTGAAGTTCATATTATTTATCAAAAGCTAAAGCGGCTCATTAAAATATCAGAAGCCTTTGTTTTGGCTCGAAATTTTTTTCAAATAGGGAACTCAAAGGAAGCTATTAATTTATATATTGAAATATTGACCAATGAAGCCGTTTCTAAACAGGAGACAAAAAGAGCTTTATTTGAATTGTCGCAAGTCTATGCTTCGTTGCGGTTATATTTAAGAGCTTTTGATACGGGGTTTGAATTATTTAGAAGGACACCAAACAATGTACAAGTATTTGAGCACTTGTTATTTGTCTGTTCTTCTGGTCATTTACCCGAAAAATTGTTAGCAACATTAAATATTATCAGTGCAGCGCCTGATCATAAATTAAGGTTACAAATTGCGCATGCGTTATGTAAAATTGGAGAAATGCAACTGTTCGATAATGATAAAGTTGAAAAAACGATTGAACTAGCTAGAAATGCTTTACGTTGGGAAAATAAGTCAGC
>CAYSZE010000049.1:0-4370 GCA_964435255.1 uncultured Oligoflexia bacterium | reverse complement strand
TTTGCGGCGGACTTGCTGGTTTGGTTTTGTCTGCTATTTATGGCTTATTCGTCATTAATTTTAAATCAAATCAAATTGTAACGGGAACAGCAATAACAATTCTTGCTGCTGGTACAGTTCCTTTTGCTTCACAAATTATATTTCAAAATACAGGTTCTACTCCTGAAATCGCAATTCATAGTCGGTTTATTTATGAGCCCATAATAGCAGTTTGGGTTATTGTTGGTATCGTTTGGCTTTGGTTTAAATTTTCTCCTTATGGTTTATGGCATAAATTTGCTGGAGAACATCCCGATGCCTTACAAACTTCAGGCATAGATGTCATAAGAACCCGTTGGAGTGGTATTTTGCTTTCTGGTTTTTTAGCTGGCTTAGGTGGAGCTACTTTATCAATATGCTTATCCAGCAGCTATACTCGCAACATGACCGCTGGTAGAGGCTACATGGCACTTGCAGCTTTAATTGTTGGAGGCTGGCGCCCCATAGCTGCTACTTTAGCATGTTTAGCATTTGGTTTTTTTGATGCTCTCGGTATCACTTTACAAGGGGTAAAAATTCCTAAACCAGATTTTGATCTAGACGTTTTGAACCCTATTTGGAATTTTATTATTTCACCCCAATTTATTCAAATCATTCCATATTTATTAACAGTAATAATTGTTGCAGGCTTCGTTGGTAAAAGCAAACCACCAAAAGCTTTAGGACAACCTTATCTCCGCAACAGATAAAATTTTATTTTGTTTCACCTAAATAATTTCCAAGTTATACTCTAAGTGAACTAAATTATTATAGGATTAAACATGAGAATTTTAAAAGTTTATACAAAGACTGGAGATAAAGGAACAACAGGACTTGCTGATGGCACACGCATTCAAAAAGATGATCTCAGAATAGAATGTTATGGCACTATAGATGAGTTAAATAGTATATTAGGAATATGCAGACAAAACCTTGATGAAATTCCTAAAAAAGAAAAAAATGTATTAGATTCGTGGATTTTTGCTATCCAAAATGATCTTTTTAATATTGGATCTGATTTAGCTACACCCTTAGCTTCTAGATGGGAAAATATGATTATTTTGTCTGATAAAGATACAGTTCAATTAGAAAAAATGATAGATTATTGCCAAAATATGTTAGAACCATTGCATGAATTTGTTTTACCAGGTGGTACAAAATTAAACTCATATTTTCATTTAGCACGGACTATTTGTAGAAGAGCAGAAAGATTAATTGTTTCTTTATCATTTGAAAAGGAAATAAATCCAAATATTTTGCCATTTATTAATAGACTGTCTGATTTGTTTTTTGTGTTATCACGGTGGGCACAAAAATTAGCTAAATTAAAAGAAGTCACTTGGAGTAAAAACTCTGGGGTAAAATCTATAGAAATATAAATCAATTTAATTAGAGTAACTCTTTTATCAGCATTTCTTGTTCATATTCTTCATCTATTTTTTTATTTAAGAGAGAATGTTCAATTAAATCGATTTCATGACAACCATTTTTAAATTCACATTTTAAACTTGTAGAAGTTATTTCACTAAATAGTTTAAATTGACTTGTTATATCAATTAAATTAGCTGAAGAATTATTTATATCAGAACTTACTGGTAAGCTAAATAATGTAAAAAACATGATATAAATAAAATTTTTTATCATCTTTCATCCTTAATTAGAAAATATCAAATTAATTATAAGACAAATAAAAAAACATTATTTATATTAATAAAATATTATTTTTTAGTCAAATTAAATATAAATTTTTAATTACTACAATTGGTTATCTTAATGAGAGCTTATTTATACAATGTGAATTAGCTCCAAAGGACAGAATATCTGATCGCCCCAAAACTTAATACACCTCTTTGCCCCGCTACAACAGGTCCTACTCCAGCAGGTGTGCCAGTGAATATAAGATCTCCAGCAACTAAAGGAAAAAATTTGCTAATATAAGAAACGCATTCAATTGGCGAGAGAATCATATTTTTGCCAAAACTTTCTTGCTTTATTTTGTCTTCTAAAGAGAAAGTAAATTTTTCTTCTAAATAATTAGGAAATTCAGAAATTCTTAACCATGGTCCTACCACAGCGCTGTCTGGAAAAACTTTACTTGTTGTCCAAGGATGACCTTCTTTCTTTTGCTTCATTTGTAATTCACGAAGAGTCATATCGAGTCCTATAGAAACAGCACCTATTGCTTTTTCTGCCTCTTTTAAATCCAATTGAAACCCACCTTTATCAAGGCGCAGGACTATTTCGGCTTCATAATGCAAAGAACTAGATATTTGCGGAATACTCAATGATAGTTCTTCGTGATCAATTGCCGCTCTTAAAATACTTTTAGGCTTTATAAAGAGAACAGGCTTTTCAGGCACTGCATCACCTAATTCTTTTGCATGTTCCAAGTAATTCTTGCCAACACAAACAATTTTATCCATAACTAAATCTCCAAGGGACAAGAAGCCCTTTTACAAAAAAGCACATCAAATTTTTGTGACCGTGTGCTATTTTGTAATGTAAAGAAAGCTTTTGCCAAAGTCCATATGCTCGAAAAAAGAGTTTTACCTTTTTTAGAAAAGCTTATAAATGGCTTGCATTTGTAGGTTCAAATGATAATTTTGTTTTGGAGAATAAAAGTATGACATATAAAAGTAATAATAAGAATACCTATCGTCCAAAACCTCCCAAAGGCCCCATTCGATTAGCTTTCGGTATAATAAACGAAAAAAAAGATGATGTTAAACCTGTATTAGTTGAACAACCTAAATTTGAAAAACAGGAAATTATAGGAACTCTGATTCTCAAAAAAGTTAAAATAAATTTAGCAGCACCTTTACAGCAAAAACTACTCGAAAGAATTCATAAAAATTTAAATAAATTATACGAAGAAGGAAGATACTTAAATTCAAATACCATAGTTGATCTTGATGAGCTCGGTCATCTGCAAATTTCATTTAACTATAATCAAAATACCATTGATAGAATAAAAGGTTTAGATAGAAATGAAAGACAATGGGATCCCGATCACAGAGTATGGAGACTTTACATTGGTACATTTGATGATCTTTTTGATATTATTGGTAAAGGTTTTAAACTAACAGAGTCAGCATATCAAGCATTAATAGAATTCACTAAAAGCAAATATTATGCCAATATCGCTCCAAGTAAACTTGGAAAACTCATACTAAGAGAAAGTTGGTTTGAAGAATTCGATTTATCTGGCGAGATAACAACAAACCTTGGTAGTGAAGCAATGATAGGTTCAACAGGACAATCTCACCAATTTACTCCTGAACAATTAAACAATCTGCAAAAAGTCAAACACCAAATTGCAGCTTTTCCTTTCAAACGCAAGCCATATTCACATCAAATTACAGGAATAGAGTTTTTGCTGCAAAATCCAGCTTGCGCTCTTCTGGATGAAATGGGCTGTGGTAAAAGTTTCCAAATAGCATCTTCTATCGCAATGCTTTTACAAAATAAGACTATTGATAGATGTTTAATAGTTGCTCCAAAATCGCTTGTCAGAACCTGGCAAGAAGAAATGAAGCTTGCAACATCAATTCCTTTTACAGTCATTGAAGGTTCACCTGCGCAACGAGCTAAACTTATTCAAAGTCAAAATCCTATTTTTATCATTCATTATGAAGGTATTCGTCTTGAAAAAGAAGCTTTATCAGAATGGATTCAAATTGGAGATGGCATGATCATTTTTGATGAAAGTCAAAGAATCAAGAATTTATCTGCACAAACAACAATTAGTGCAAAATATATTCGTAATGGTGCAAAAAGATGTGTCATTGCCACAGGGACTCCTATTGCTAACAGGCCTATAGATTTATTTGCTCAATATTTTGTTATGGATAATGGTTTAACTTTTGGTTCCAGTTTTCCTGCATTTAAAAATACTTTTTGTTATATAGATATCCTTGAAGTAAATCAGGGAAGAAGAAAAATAAAAATTGAAAAATTTGTTGGTGTAAGAAATGGCGAAGAATTAAGAAAAAGAATTCAAGCAACAAGCTTAAGAAGATTAAAAAATGAAGTTTTAGATTTACCACCAATTATTTATAAAGATTATAGCATTGAATTAAAAGCAGAACAAAAAGCAATTTATGCTAAAATGCGCGATTCGGTTAGAAATGAAATTGAAAATATGAGTCCAGAAGAATATGCTATGCAAGCAAATAATATAGTCGTTCGTTTGCTTAGATTATCGCAGATAGCTTCTAATCCAAAACTGATAGATCCAAACTACGCTGGTTCTAATTCAAAATTAGATGAATTGGATGAAATGTTATCGGATATTTTTTCTGATGAAACGAAAAAAATTATTCTTTGGAGCCATTTTGTCGGTAACGTAAATT
>CAYSZE010000048.1:0-3226 GCA_964435255.1 uncultured Oligoflexia bacterium | reverse complement strand
ATTATCAATCTCGGCCTTAGTTTGCACATACTGTTCACGCACCGACTTAAGCATCTCCTCGCCCGCCGTGATCTCCCTTTCGAGATCACACAGACTTTGAACCTTTGTCATCAGTTGTTCGGCTCGGGTAGGCACTTTCGTTGTCCTTTCTATATATGTACTACCACACCGAAGTGATGTGGTCAGTTACATATCACCAGTTTGATCAACTACAGCCGACTTCTTCTTTGTTTAATCGTCCTTGAATATCATCCGGAATATTATTGATTTGAATATGGTATTTCGAACTTCCCCACATCGTGATCAGTTTCTTATTTTTCAATAAGTTCAGGGATCTAAGCGTAGCCTGATACGCTGAGGTATTTATTAGTTCAGTATTTCTATTATTTAGTACACAGTCAAAATATTGATAGGTGGTTGTATTATTTACTAGGTAATTTAACACATCAATAACCTTTATATTCTCATTCCTACGTGTATACAAATAAGAATAAATATACTTTAATCGTTCCCTTAATTCCGCCCCTTGTCTTTCAAACTGTTCACACCAATCGATCTTATCACAGACCTTATGTACAATATTAATATTACCTTTAGACAAATTACCACTATTAACATTGTTTCGCACTTCAGGAGCCACCACACCATCCGGACGACTGGATACTGTTACCATCTCTTCATCTTCTAAATTAGTAGTATTATTCCCACAACGTATTAGTTCACAAATCATACTAGTCACAATATTCTTTCTAGTCACCAAATTTGAAATACGAGAATTAATACCTTGCAGTTCTGTCGCTAAACTGATCATATCTTTGGTCTCAGTTGTGGCGGTTTCCAACGAAATCTCCCATACAATAAATAAAGATGTGACGACAAAATGCCGTCACACTAATTTTGACAGAAATTTAACGAAAATTTAGGTACGTGGGACTGGTACTAAACGACCGATCATAGGTGCTGGAACTTCTCTGGCGTTAGACTCATCAACAGCTTTAATTTGATCTCTAATTCTCTTCTTAGCATTCCAATCACGTATATAGTTGTAACCACTGTAACCACCTAAACCAGCAGCGCCACCAACAACTGCCATGTTTAAAGCAGCTAACGCCGGATCACCTGAAGCCAAACCTGGGAACATTAAACTTCTTACTAACTTGTATAATGTGAAACCATCATCCTTAGCCGACTTCACATGACCATTATTCATCTTTTGATTTATCTTCTCAAAAGAATCAATCGATTTATCTATCGCAACTTTAATGCGTTCTTGGATATCAGATGACATCTTATCAAATGTACGATCTCTCGTTTTCTCTAACACTGCATCCTGATACTCTTGTTGAGCGGATTCTAATTCTTTACGAGCACGATGTCGTTCTGCTGCTCTCACCAATCTATCAGTAGCTCTATATCCTAAATAGCCACCACCAAATCCGCCAGCTAAAGCCAACGGTAACCAGATGGGAACTTCACGTCTGGTTTGTGCATTTGGCTGACCTTCAGGTGGAGTATAATCTGGTAATTGATTCCATAAGCTATTTACATTACGTGATATGCCAGTCGGTACCCACGATGGCCATTCCCAATTACCAGTAAATAGTTCCTTACCCTTATCAATTGCCGGACTATTATTCGCCTTCTTAACTAACTGTTCACCTTTAACTGGAACTTTCTTTTTAATAGGTTGGTCAGTTGGATACGGTATATCAACAACAATTGGTTTAGACGCTTCAGGTGCATCATATCGTGGGTTCATATTACGCACAACACCCGCACCTAAACGTAGTCCACCTCCTAATAGACCACCAACCCCAGCCATTTGTAGTGCATATATAAGTGCTTCACGTTGGCCTTCAGAAAGTTCCATTAGTCATTACCTCATAACATTATTAATTGATGCTTTGCTGGGGTCGCTTGGAATATAACCTCTTATATCCAGCCATGTTAACCACACCACCCACTTACCTTCCCCCACAGCTTGTTCTTTTTCAAATCGCAAAACTCCACCACCATTAGCGATCCAATCTACTATTTTAACGTATTCATCTAAATCTTCTGGTATCTTAAATACTTTAGAACGCGCAAATAATTTAATACCTGCGTGTTCTAAGGCATTCTTATCTATAAATGTTGGAGCGTCACCTGATCTAACTGGAATTCCGTCTGGATGCGCATTCCAATATAAGGGAGTGCCATCAATTGGGTCACTCTGCATCCCCTTATATTTTTGTGTTGGTCCGAACAACATATTAACCCATCACTACATATTTATTGGGATTATCTTCCATGAGCTTACGTATTTGTGCGTGCATCTTTGCTTCAACTGCACGTCTACGATATGCATTAGCTTCAGCATGTAAAGCCATTACTTTAGCTTCATCAATATCCGATTGATTGCGGACGTTAGCTGCTAATCCGCCAACGCCGTAACCTGCCGCCGCTGGAAGAACTACTGAACCCATTATTGGACCAAGTATTCCAGCATTACCTATTGCCGTACCTATATTTTCTAAAAGACTACCTTCAGCTATCTTTTCCATATAAAACGCATACTTCTCAGCCATGTCCGCAATCTGTTCTGGATCATTAATTCCTAGACTATGACATCTTGATATAAATGCGTTATACACTGATTCCTTAGTGATCTTCTTATCTTCTTTATGTTTAACTTTTTCTGGTAATTTCTTAATATTCGGTGTATGATCTGCCCAACGTTTCGCCATCTCTGGATCGTTAGCGAACATCCACCGTTGTTGACTCTTAGATTTAAATGGCATATTACTTATCCTTCTGTGCAGCTAAAGAACTAATCACAGAATCAAGAGAAGGTAATGTATGTTGTGATTGTAAAGCTGTCCTTCGTCCACGTAAGAATGCGGCTAACTTCTTAATACGCACTTCTTCGTTAGATTGATCACCTTGTTGCTTGGCATCCTTTATAGTTTCATCCAACTCTTCCAACATACGTCTATATACATGGTATCGTTCAATTGCCTTAGCTCTCACTACCATATCAGAACTATCGTCTCTTTGCTTATCCCACACATCGAGTTCATCAATTAAACCGCCACGCATTCGTTCTTCAGCGACTTTAACTGTTAAAACCCGCACTTCACCGTCTACATCTTCTGTAACAACTAAACCATCCTCAGCCCATATAGTTAGTTGACCGAATTTACGTCGTGGTCCCGGTGCTGTTGAATACGGTCCAACTCTATCAGCC
>CAYSZE010000047.1:0-4956 GCA_964435255.1 uncultured Oligoflexia bacterium | reverse complement strand
CCCTGATATACAGCTTGCATTGTTCTGGCAAGACCAGCTGGCATAGTAGTAATAAGTATAATTATAGTCATTTCCTTTATAGCAACTTGTTAGAGTTAGGATAAAAACGCAAATTAAATAAACAAAGTACCTAAATGACATGTGCTACCTCCTAACTAAAGTAATAACTATTTTTTAATACTATTGTCTTTAGCAAAAAATTCATTTTCTTGCGATAGATACCATCCTATTAATTCTTTTTTTGCGTTAAAAACCATGAGTCTCTGTTCAAGATTATAATTTTTGTTTTTTGCATAAGATTTTAAATGCTCAATATCCATTAATGAATTATCATAAGAGATAATTTTAATGTCCTTGCTATGAGTTACTGTCATTATGATATTTGTATGATTTTTAATAAATAATTTGTCAGCACTAAAAATAAAACTAGAGACATTACTTTCAATTAATTGTAATGAATTTTCCCGTTCTTTATCTAGTAAACCTTTTTTCAAATACAGAATATCTTTTGTTTTTGTATTATAAAAATATACTTCGTAGCGATTATTACCAATAATAATTAAATTGTTTTTATAATTACAACATTCGTTACTTAGAGGGTTTATGATATTATTTTGCATGATATCATACCATGCTTTGTTATTAGTAGAAATATAGTTTTCAATTTCAATATAACCCTCATACTGATTGTTATATTCACTCATCTTTTTTATAAAATTGATCTCTTCATCCTTTACTTGTTTTTCATAATTTATCATAGCTATATGATTTTTTTTGAGAGAGAAATTTACATTTCTTAAAATTCCGTTACTTTGAAGTACAATAATTTCTTCTGGCTTTTCATTAATATTAAATGTTATAATTTTTTTACCTATTGCCATAATATTACCAAATAAGTAAACTTCTCCAGGAATATCTGTTGCATCTATAAACCATTTATCTTCTTTTGTAGATTCTATCTGATATTCTGCTTTATTAGAAATTTTTAAGAAGTAATTTCCCCCATCACCAAAAAATTTATAATTTATTTTATTCTCAAGAGAATCTGAAATATATGGAGTCACTAAAATATAGCTGCTGTTGCCTAGTTTTATTTCTATTTCTGTTGGAATATATTCATAGTCTAAACTTTTAATAGCATATTGATAAAATCTCCAATCATAAAATTCATACATAAATTTAAATTTGTTACTTCTTTGAATATTTCTTAAATTATTTAGTTTTTTATTTTCATTGTAAAGAATACCTGGTATATTTTCATAAGTATATGAAATATATGCTTCAGGAATTGTAGGTAAAAGTATGGGTTTATTAGGATAGTAAACGAATTCTTTTTTTCTATCTAAATTTAAAGCTTTCAAAAGAGAAAATGACTTTAATTTATCATTTGTAGCATATGCTGTATGAATTAATTTAGGAGTTTTATAAAAAAATCCTCCATATTCATTCCAATTTTCTGTGTCATATAAGAAATTATCTCCGTATTCAATATTTATTTTAGTATTGTCACGTAAATCAATTTGTTTTATTGGTACAGTTAATGCTGGATATAAAAATTCTTTTCCATTAAAAATTCCCTTATTATGAGATAAATTATTATAATGAAAAATTGCTTCTGAAAATTCTATAAATTTATAATATTCATTGTTTTTTCCAATGTTCTCATGACTTGAAACAAAATTATTTATTTTGTCAGCATGAAATAAGCTATCGTTTTCAAAGCTGTCAGAGTATATTTTTTCTAAGTTATAATCTATGTGAAAATTACTAACATTTTCAATAAGCTTATTTAAGGTAGATGATAGGTTTGAATTATCAGTATTTTTTATTAGTAAATTTTGAGTACCTGAGAATTTTTTTTCGAGATCGTAATTAGACTGTAAAGTCTACTTTTCTGTAGTTGATAAATTATTTGTGTTTAATGTATTCAAAAAGTTATTATAAAAATTTATAGTATTGTTTAAATTTTGCTTTAATTAGGAATTTAGGGCATTGGTAAAAGTTAATAACTCGTTGTTTTCATCATCAATAATTTTGTGTAACTGAATACTTAAATTTTTTTTATCAATTTCGTAAAAATCATAAAAATTAAGTCCAATATAATAGTGTGAATATATAAATTTCAGTAATGCATTATTGTTAAAATTTTTAATTATTTTGTTAATCTTATCGAGATTAATAGCGATTGTAATGTCTTCACTTTTTAAAGACTTATAAAAGATATTTTCAGCCCAAATATTGTAATAATTTTTTAATTTAACAATATTATCTTGAATAAGAGTAAAAAAATTATCGAAGTCACTTAATTCTTCATTGTTGTCTAAATTAATTTTAACTATAGTGTTGTCTTCCATGCTAATAAATAATATTGAATTGTTTTTGGCTGAATAACTATTTAAAATCGGATAATAATCTTCGTCTATATTATGTTTGTTTTTTAATTTTATAAGTTTTTCATAAAATTTAGTAGTGATTTCTAAAGTATTTTTTGCAATTATAATGTTCTCGTAAGAAATATTTTCAAATGTTAGTAAATTGTCAGCAGTAGAAAAATTATTCTTTATATTTTCAATTTCATAATTTATATTGTTTTTTTCATCTTTTTTTTCGCAACTGTAAATGAATATATTTATAATAGCAAAAATAATTAAATTTATATATGTCTTCATAATAACCCCTTATAATTTCTGTTTTAACCAGTTATGGCAGAAAAAAATCTGGACATTTTTTTTTTGAATGTTTCTTCATTTTTTAAATCTTTGCTAACAAAACTATCTTTTTCTTTTAAATACCAACCCGTGAATGTATCATTATCATCGAAAAATAAAACTTCATTGCTAATTTCGTAATTACGTTCAGTAGCTATTTCTTTTAATAAAGTTATGTTATTTTCTGATAGCTTTATTGAAATGATTTTAGGTTTATTATCATTCAGTGCTATTCCGATATTGTCTTTGGTTTTATAAAAAACTGTATTGTTTTGATAATTAATATCACTTATATTAACGTCAACTAATGTTAATGGATCATTATAAATTTCTGCATATTCTTTGTATGATATTGAATATAATTCTTTTCTAATTGGGTTGTAAAAGTAATAAAAATTAAGATCTTTTCCAACTATAACTAAATTTTGATTGAGTTTTGTGTAATAAGCATATTTTTTCGAAGAATTTTCTATAGGATTAGGAGAGATAATTTTATTATTATCAATTTCAAACCACGCCTTATTATTTTTTATATTATTATAGTTTTCAATTTCAATATAACCTGAGCTTTGAATGTTATAATTAATATTTGTTTTTATTAAATTAAATAAATTATTTTTTACTTCTGGATTGCTAAAATCTATAGAAATTATTTTTGCTGCACCTGTATATAAATTTATTGTTCTGTAAATCCCGTTACTACTAACAATAATAAGTTCTTTTGGATATTTATTTTCTTGAAATTTTACTATGGTATTTCCTAATTTTATTTCACTTTTTTCAATTAAAAAATTATTATTTATATCTTGCGCATCAATAAACCATTTTTCATTGCCATTTGAATTAATTGAATACTTTGCATTATCAGAAATTTTTACGTAGTAATTACCATTGCCGCTGTTAAATTGATATTCTATTTTATTTTTCCAGTCTTTAGGAAAATAGGGAGTGAAAAATGAATAATTATCATCCCCTAAATTTAAAGTTATTACTGTTGGTTGAAAATCAAAATGCATACTTCTAATTGCATATTCTATTGGATGTGGTCGGAAGTAGGTAAACATAAATTTATAGTTTTTTTCTTGTATTTCGCGGAGAGCATTAAATTTATGACTGTAATTACCAATTACACCAGGAGTGTAATTATAGTGATATGAAATATAGGACTTAGGTACCATTGGTAAAATTATGGGAGAATCAGGACTAAACTCGATTTCTTTATTTTCATTAAATGCATATGCTTCATTCAAGGAAATAGCATGATCTTTATTTTTAATTGCTCTTGGATCTTCTCCAAAAGGCATTAAAACAGGATTATTAAATATCAAGCCGCCATAACTTTTCCATTCTGCGGTTTCATATAAGTAATGCGTGCCAAAATTAATTTTTACTTTATTTTGTTGAGTAAAATCTAATTCATTAATGACAATATCATGATTAGTTGCATTTTGAATTAATTTTCCGTTCTGGTCTTCAGTGTAACTAAAATCTTTGTATGCAAAATTATTTATTGGTTTAATTTCAGTATAATGTAAAAATGTTGTTTTAATTTCTCTATTGGTACCAACAATATTAAAATCATTTTTGTAGTTATTAAAACGATCTGCTAGTTCTTCACACTCAGTCACTGCTTGGGCTGAAGCAGTTGCAAAACCATTAAAACCTATGGCAAGTCCAGCTAAAGGGACAGCCAGAGCTCCAACAGAAGCAGATAAAGTAAGAGCTTTAGCTTTATATAAAATGATATTTGAAATACCTAAAGCCATACCTGCGGTATCAAATCCAAGTTGTGTACCAAACTGTATTCTTTCAGCAGAGGTTTCCGATTTTGCCAGTTCAGTAATGCTCAAGCCAATATTTACAGAATTTAAAATCAGATTTGCGGTTGAAGATACTTTATGAATATTTGTCATTAAATTAGAAGCATTTGCTGCTTGATTGGTTAAAGCTTTTACTAATAATGTTGTTTGAGTTATTTCATCTACTACTTGTTGGCCAACCATAGCTAAATTTACATATGTGTGTGCTTTTATATAATTACTTAAATTATTATTTAATTCATAATTATTATTAATACTACTTCTTTCATACACATCAAATAAAGTTTGAATAACAATAGCAGCAGTTAAACCTTGAGTTCCATGAACATTTAGTAATTGTATGTTTTTATTTTGCGCTACAGTGCTAAAAGGTTTAAGATTGCTTATATTCTCATCTAAATAATTTTTGAATTTTAATATTTTATTGA
>CAYSZE010000046.1:0-14046 GCA_964435255.1 uncultured Oligoflexia bacterium | reverse complement strand
AATACTTTAAGTTTATTTGCGCAAAATGCGCATTGGGCTGAAGAAGGAGCATTTACAGGCGAAGTCTCTCCAAGCATGTTAAAAAGCATTCACGTGGCAGGCAGTCTGGTAGCTCATAGTGAACGCAGACAAATGTTTGGTGAGAATAACCAAACAGCTGGAACCAGAATAGGAGCTCTTATTTCAGCAGGTATGAGAGCAGTTTATTGTGTTGGGGAAACTCTCGTAGAAAGAGAAAATGGAAAATTACAAGAAGTTCTTTCTGCGCAGTTAGAACAAGCTTTTATTGCAACTAATATTAGAAATGCGCAAGCGTTTATTGGTTCCGATCCTATGAAACCTCTGCTTTCAATTGCATATGAACCTGTATGGGCAATCGGAACGGGTAAAGCAGCAACTGCTGTAGAAGCACAAGAAGCTCATGCTTTTATCAGAAACTTTTTACTAAATTATTTTGGGGCGGATATAGGAGCTAAAATTCAAATTCTATATGGAGGAAGTGTTAAAGCTAGCAATGTGACTGAATATATCTCTTGTCCTGATATAGATGGTGCTTTAGTTGGTGGTGCGAGCTTAATTCCAAAAGATTTTATTGAATTATGTATTAAAAGTAGTCAATAATTGAGAATTTATTCTCTCTTAAAATCAAGCTTGTAAGGTTTTTCTTCTATATAATATTCATTATTTTCTGTGGTTTTTTGCCTAACTGCTTTTGTGTTTATTAATACTTCCTTATTAGTGTCCTCATATTGAGTATCAGTAATTAATTTTGCTGGTACTTTTTCTTCAGTATGAAAGGTAATATATACTTTTTTACCAAACTCAAGGCTCTTACCAACAGAAACAAGTTCTTTGTTTTTTAAATTCGCAACTTTTTTATTGACATGTTCATATGTGTTATTTAATCTTTTATCAGCTAATTTCTTATTATAATGCAAATTTCCTTTAAAATCTGAAGAAGCTAATATTTTTAACGAAGAAATTTTTTCATTTTCTTTTAATTTATTTAGGCATTGTTCGATAAAATTGGGATCTATATTGCTTTTATTTAGTTCAAACTCGTATTCACACTCGTATTTATTTTTAAATGTATTTTCACTCAGTGCATAACTTGTAGAAAAAATTATACAGGATATTGGGAGTAAAAAAATAATAGTTTTCATACTTTATTCCTTTCAAACATGAGGACATGTGGGATTTATACATAAAAAGACATTGAAGTCAAATGGTTATATTTTTTTAGTAGGATTGAATTAATAAGCAGCGAATTTTGTTTAATTGACATAAATATTTATTATGGATTACAAAATTAGTCTGGGAGGTGGTATGCTTGCAAATTATATCAATATATCTCGATCATTAGAAAAATTGTTTTATCCTTATTTAGAAATTGTGATTCATGATTTAAAAACGCAAAAAATAATTTATATAGCCAATAATTTTTCAAAGCGAAATATTGCTGACAATTCAATTATAAATGATCTGCCTTTTCAATCCACTAATAATATAATTGGTCCTTATGAGAAAATAAATTATGATGGCAAAGTTTTAAAAAGCATCAGTATTTTTCTTGAAAGTGGTAAAGATAAATACCTTATGTGTCTGAATTTTGATTGTTCTCAGCTTTGTAAAATGCAAAATATTATTGATATTTTTTTAAATAAAGAATTTTATGATAAAAACGCTGCTGTTTTGTTTAAAGATGACTGGCAAGAAAAAATTAATATTTATTTAAATCAGACTCTTAGAAAAATGGCTAAAACTGTTGAACATTTATCAAAAGAAGAAAAAAAAGAAATAATACTTGATTTAGAAAAAAAAGGTGCATTTATAGCTAAAAATTCAAAAGAATATATAGCAAAATTATTAAATATTTCAAGAGCAACTGTTTATAATTATTTGAATGATTAATTATTTAAATATTTTTAGTTCTTCTTTAGTAAAATATTTTAGCATTAAATTTTCTGTGTCTTTTTCTTTTAGTAATGTAACTAAATACGAATTGATTTTTCTTGCTTGTTGCTCAGTAAAAGTTTTTTTAGAGTACATAAAATATGAAAAGTCTTCTTTGTCAATTGGAATCATTTGTAAGTCATTTTCGTTTCCAGAGGAGTTTATAAGGCTTTTTGCAATTGCAATATCACTTAATAAAATAGCATCGACTTCCTTATGGAGCAACTTTTTTAAGCTAATGGAATTTTTAGAGGTTAAAATGAGATGATTAACGAAAGTCTGATTTGAAAGAAATTTTTCATACTCTTTATTATAAACAGCACCAATCATCCCAGCTATCTTAAACTTATAGTTTTCAGCGGCGACATCTGAAAGTTTAAAATGACTGAAATGTTTTAAATTTTCTTTAAAAACGACTATAACTGAAGGTGAATTAAGATAAGGTTCAAAAAAATAGGCAAACTCTTCTCTTTCACTTCTTTTGCCAACGCCCATAACAATATCTAAATTACCATGTTTTGCCTCATATATTATTCTAGCAAAAGGAAGATCCTGAAATTCAATCATACAATTAAATTTTGATGCCACTTTATTGATCATATCTATATTCAAACCTTTTGGCTTCCCTTCTAAAAAAACTTCAAAAGGATAGCGGTCTGAAACGGCAACACGCCATGGAGTCTGGCAAAGTTCGGAGGCAACGACTTGCAAAGGGATAAATAAAAGATAAAAAAAAGCAAAATATTTAATAAAATTACGATAAATCATAAGATTCCTTTGTATTTAATTTTTATATTATTTTAGTAATCTTAAAAAATAAAATCAATGCTTTATAGTTATTCAATTTTCTGACAGTGTTAATAAAATTTATAACAGTTTGATATTAAATTTTTTTTGCTGCAATTTATGAGATAAGGTTTTTTCTTATAAATTAAGTGCAAATTTATTTAGTAAATTAAAATAATATTAGACTTAAAATTTTATGAAAATATTATTTTAATAAAATTACAAAATATTAGTTTTTGATTTTGACAATTTCATAAAAAAATATAAATTTTTATTTAACTAAAAAATTTTCTTTTTTAGTTATTGAAAGGATAAGTTATGGATGAATATAATTATATCAATGATTTAATGACTAATCATCTTTCTAAAATGTTTTATTCTATATCTGATAAATCAATTCCTATTAATGAAATTGTTACTCCAAAAGTAATTCAAGATGAATTAGATTATCAAAATTTTGATTTTAGTGATGAATGTAAAAATTTTTACAGATTTATTGTCAGAAAAAAAATTGAAGCTAATACTATTCATAGTAAAATGATTGACTTTCAATTAGAAGTTGTCAATGATTTTTCAAAAGTTTTATATGCTAAGTTTTATAAAATACAAAAAGAAGAAGATTTTTATAACGACTTGTCTTCTCTATTTGAAAGTGAAAACGGAAAAAATAGTTTTTTAAAAGAAATTGAAGAACAAAAAGTCGAATATAAAAAACTTTATGAAGCTTGTTCAAAATTTATAGTAAAATATATTTCTCTTGAAATACTGTTTTATATTGTTAATGTTCAATATATAATTAGAACATATAATAATGAACAATTACACTTTATTAATGACAATGGAAGTGTTGAAACAGATTTTGTTGCTGAATTAATTATAAATTTTTATAATGAAAGTCTTATTCTTTATGTAAATGAAGTAAATAGAATACAAAGAATAAACCAAACATTAAAAATAATAGAAGAGTCTTTTTTTGAGTACTGTAAATTAGGGGGGGAAGAAAGAGCTTTAAAGTTATTTGAAAGCTTTATTGAAAAAGATCCTAAAAATTTTACTTATAAAATAAAATCTGAGAGAGATATAAAATTTTTTACAAATTTCCATGAATACTATTTATACTATGTTATTAATCATGAATTATTGAGAAATATTCACAAAAACAGAGGAAGATTTACTTCGCATTTTCGAATTTCACATGCAGAAGAAATTCTATTTAGAAATTTTAGTAAAGCTAAGTATGATAAAATTTTAGTAAAGACGAATGAAAAAGGTGAAAAAAGCATTTTTTATAATACTTTTTCTGAAAGTTTTTTAGCAATTGAACATATTAGTGATCAAATGAATTTTTGTTTTGTGAATAATAACCAACTTTTTTTATATGATTTAAATATTTCTAAAATAGAATATAAGGAAATAAAAAAGGCAATTTTTGACATGTTGCCATATGAAACTAAAATTGAAGAAAATTTGAATTATTTGCTTAATAAAAAATACAAATTTAAACATTATGAAAAGTCATTTCGAGAAACATTTCTTGACATTTGTATGAAATTTTCTAAATGTTTAACAAAAAGTAAGCCATCGAACATTGTTGCTATTAAAAAGTCTGATATAAAAGAAAAAAAGAACATTCAAAAGCCTATAAATAAAATAAATAGATCAATAAAAAATAATTTACGAAATTCTTTTAAAAATGTTCCTATTCTTTCAAAATTAGTAAAAAACGGCAATGAAATTAAGCTTGAAAGTAGAATGAGTTTAATTAGTGAAGAAGGAGAACTAGCAAAAGTAAAAACCTATGAAAATCAATTTTATGATAAAAGAATTTTTTTAGTGGCTAAATCAGGTGGCTTAAAACTGCAGTCTGATCAATTGAACATAAATTTAGTACAATTAATTAATTATTCTGATCCTAGTGCTTTAAATGAGCAAGGATGTAACGTATTGTTCACAGCTTGCGAGTTTCTTAATCACGAATTTGTTAAATTGTATTTAACTGAGTTAAATAATATGGGATTTAAGTATGATCCAAATATTGAAAATTCCGAAGGTATAACTTCTTTGCAAATATTATTTCTAATATTTTCTAGAGACGAAATTGTTAATTATGAAAATATAAAATTAAAAACTGCTGCAGATTTTCTTTTAACGTTAAAAAGACTACTAAAGTATTCATTTGAAGGTAAAAATATAGTTAATATTAATGTTAATGTTCCAGTTGATAATATTTTTAATACACCTATTCATAAAGCTATTCTTGCTGATAATGATAAAATTGTTTCATTGCTTTTAGAGTATGGAGATCCTGCATCAGTCAAATTGGCATTACAATCAGCAAATAAAGAGGGAAAGACAGTTTTAGATCTTTGTACTAACAAAAAAAGTAAAATATATGAATTAATTAAAGCAAAATTACAGCTTAGTTCTTTAGCCTTTAAAGCTAAGTATGAACCACAGAAACAAGTCAGTAGTGCTTTTAATTATGTTAGAAATAAAATAGCTAAATAAAAAAGGGCTTCATTAATTGAAAGCCCTTTTTTATTTGGAAATAAGAAACTTGTTTATTTTTTCTCATTTTCTGCGGTTTTTGTTGCGGGTGCTGGTTTTGCAATAGAAACCAAATTAACTTTGAAAACAAGGGTTGAATTTGGTCCAATCGCAGGAGAAGGTGATTGGGCACCGTATGCTAATCCTGCTGGAATATAAAGCATCCAGGTAGAACCTTCTGGCATTAATTGGAGAGCTTCAGTCCAGCCTTTAATGACACCATTAACTGGGAAAGAAACGGGTTGGCCACGTTGGTAAGAGCTATCAAATACTTTACCATTAATTAATGTACCTTCGTAATTAACTGTTACTGTATCAGTTGCTTTAGGTTTTGCGCCTTTTCCTTCTGAAATAATTTTATATTGTAAACCGCTTGCTAGAGTTACAACACCTTTTTCAGATTTATTTTTACTTAAAAAAGTTTCGCCTTCTTTTAAGTTTTTATCACTACGAACTTTTTGTTGTTCGGTCATATATTTTTGCATAAATGTTTGAGCATCTTGTTGGCTTATGTCGGATTCTTTTCCGTTTAAACCTTCTTCAATAGCTTTTAATAAAGTACTTTTATTTATTTTTATTTCGCCATTCTTAATGCTAGATGAAATTTCATGGCCAATAATATAGCTTGCTTTTTCTTCATCGTTTTTAAAAGTCATAGTACCCTTCTTAGCAGTTGAAGAAGGCGCTTCTTTTTTTGCTGCTTCGGCGGCAAATGATGGAAAAGAAAGCATAGGCGAACTTGCAAGAGCAGCAATCATTGCCCATTTTTTTGTTGAAGCAAATTTCATAACTGAGTTCCTTCTTTAGGTTAAAGTATGGCATTCGTCAACAAAACGAATGGTCGCAACACTGTATTACTGTTATATATAAGTGTCAAGCTGATTTATGAATTGAAATGCTGATATTTACTGTATCAATATGACATTATTATTGATTTTGTCTCTGGGGAGGGGGCGTGGAAAAAAAATTATATGAATTTTGTATTTACATAGGGCGCTTTCAACCTTTTCACAAAGGGCACTTAAATAGTATAAAATTTGCGTTAAAACAGGCACAAAAATTGATTGTTGTAATTGGTGGTGCTTATTTATCACCGTCGATAAGAGGACCGTGGACAGTGCAGCAACGCATAGAAATGATCATGGCAAGTTTGTCATCAAGAGAAAGAAAAAATATATTATTTATTTCTTTGCGGGATCGTTTGTATTGTGAAGAAAAATGGATACAAAATCTGCAAGGAGAAGTGGTAAAAATCACTCAGGGTGCTCAAAAAATAGCGCTTGTAGGACATGAAAAAGATTCCAGTTCTTATTACCTAAAAATATTTCCACAATGGGACTTTTTAGAAACAGGTAATTTTTCTGGTATTAATGCTACAGATATCCGATATCTTTATTACTTAAAAAACGACAAAAAAAAGATACAAGAATTGGTTCCTAAAGCAGTTTTTAATTACCTAGTAAAATATTATAAAACACAAGAATTCAAAGAACTAAAAAGGAAATTTATATATATTGCAAATAATAAAAATAAAATATATCTGGAATCAGTGATTAATTTATTAATTTATTGTAGTAATTATGTTTTATTAATAAAAAGTAAAGATATTTTAAAACAAGGTCTATATTCTTTACCTGAAGCATTAAATTTTATTCCAGATTTTGAAAAAAATGCCTTAGTAAATATGGCAAATGAATTTAAAATAGACTTACCTGCAAATGACTTGGCAAAAAGTTTTGTGAGTCACGAGTTGTTTAGTTATTCAGAAAGATTTCCATTAGGAAAACAAGTTTCCAAAACTTATTTTTTTAAACTAAAGGCAGAGTTTTTACCATTAGTTAAAACTTCCCGTAATTCACATGAAGTCACTTGGATTCTGCTTGAGGACCTTCCATTTCTTGAATCACAACTTTATGCAGATCATTACCAAATTATCCAGAAATTTAAGAAATACTTTGATTAATAAACGCATTTTGTTTAGTTAAAGTCGAAATCCATTGCGAAAATTTTTCTAAGTTGAAGTTCTCCTGATCTATTTCAGAATTTTCTATAGCATAATGTAAACTCTTTCCTTTGCTTAATAAATTCATTATAGCTGAAAATTCTTTTGGAATAACTATGACATCTAGGCTCCAGCGTTGACTTTTAAATAGAATAACATCTTCTGAATTATTTATTATATGACTTAACTTTGTTTCTCTTTCATTATCAAGATTCTCCTCGGCATTGGAATCTTTTTCAGTAATTTCTTGTAGTTCTTTAGCAGCATTATACATTTGAAAAATAGGCCATTGTGAATTAATAATGATATGTTCTTTTTGAAGATAAATATTCTCAGTGGATGAAATATTAACGGGCAAAAAATTGCTGGTGGGATCAGTTGCAGCTAAAATTTCTTGAATACTATAACAAAATTTAACAAAATCTGGTACGAATGGACAGTATTGCATTTCTTCTTGAGATTCTAAAAAGGATCCAAAATTTTTAACTGAATCAGTCATATTTAAAACAGTTGGATTATGATAAAAATAATCAACTAAATATTTTTCAATAAAATTTTTCCCAAATAAAAGACTAGCTAAATCAAAAATTGTTTGGGAAAAAACACTGGATACTCTTGCATAAAACGATTCTCTATAAGCTTGAATTCTATGAAAAGTGTCAGCATGAAAATATTTAAATTCTTGCGCAGAATAAAAATTTTCAACATTTATTTCTGGGTTAGAATAAATGACATTTAAAAAAAATGTTTGTAAATTTTTAATTTCATTTAGCTTCATAATAAATTATTTCCAATATTTATTTCTTTAATAATTTCTGAAAAAGGGGCATTATCATCATCTCTTTCAATAATGACAGGCCTGGATCCTATTTTGTTTATGGACCATTTCATTAACTGCCAGACCTCATCGCAGACAAGATGATCATGTGTATCAAATAAAAAGTCATCCATTTGGGAATGACCTGCTAAATGATATTGTTTTACATAACTTGGGTTTACTTTTTTTAACTCAGCAAGAGCATTAAAATTATGGTTTTTAGCAGAGACGTATATATTATTTACGTCTAACAATATGCCGCAGTTTGTTTTTTCACAAAGAGCATTTAAAAATTCAATTTCTGTATATGTATTATTTTTATATGAAACATATGATGATATGTTTTCTAAGCAAATTTCTCTTTGTATTATATCTTGCACAATATTAATATTTTGCACTATTAATTTTAGCGTGTCTTCATTCAGTGGAAAAGGGAGAAGATCAAAACTATTATGAGATGGAGTTGCAGAAAAACAAAGATGATCTGAAACAACTTTAGGTTGTAACCGTTCACATAATTTTTTTAACTTAAAACAGTAATCTCTATCAATTGTAAATGCGGAAGCGATATTCAGCCCAACACCATGAACGACAACTTGTGTTCTTTCTTTTATTTTATCAAGATGATATAATCCAGGACCACCTTGTAAGTACATGTAGTTGTCAGCCATAACTTCTAGAACTGGTAGTTCTTCTAATTCATGCCAAAACGAATAATGGGCAGCGCGCAGGCCTGCCCCAAATATTCCATGACAATTTTTTATTTTTAATTCACTCACATTGTTTATCCTTTTTCGACAACTTTTTTTCCTTTTTCGTCTTTCTTAATTAAAAATCCACCTTCGATTTTTAAACAGGAACCTTTTGCAACATATAACCAACCTAAATATCCTTGCTTGGCAGAACCTTTGGCATTTCCTGCACATTCAAATGTTGTGCTTTTTTTATACTTATTTTGAAAAGCTTTGTTAGCAGCTTCAATATCAGATTTATCAATGGCACAGGCATTCATTTCTTTTTTTTGAATACCGTAACATTTTTCAACTTCTTGGGAGACTATAGGTTCAGCTGTATTTTGTGCTTGAGCAGTTAAAATAATGCTATTCAAAGCTGTTGCAAGAATGATATTATTTGTTGTGTTCACTATAATCTCCCAGATAGTTAAAAATTAAGTATTTTTAAAGTTTTTCAATTTTTCCTGTTTTGTCCATTAAAAAACCACCAAGTTTTTTACACTCTTCTTTTGTGGCAACTTTTGTCCAATTTAAGTTACCTCCTTTTGCACCACACATTGCTTTTCCACCGCACTCATGTTCACTGGCTTTATCAAATTTACCTTTAAATTCTTTTTTAGCGGCTTCTATTTGTGCTTTGTTGACAGCGCAAGAAGCTTTGTCTTTCGCTTTAGATTTTCCGCCACAGCTATTTACTCCCCAGCATTGAACATCTTCAGCATAAGCAGCTGTTGCTAAACTTAAAGATAAGCCAGCAACTGCGGCAGAAACAATTAATTTATTTTTATTTGACATAAAATTTTCTCCTAATAAAAAGATTTATGGTTTCCGAGTCCCTTCACAGGCAATATTAATAGTAACAGTATCTCCGACAACTGGACCAGCTTCTACAACAGCTTGAAAATTTACTCCGAAATCTTTTCTATTGATCTCAGTAACTGCTTTAAAAGCTTGTAACACTTTTGTTTTATCTTTTATCTGTCCATTATAAGTTACTTTAAATGTAACTGGTTTAGTAATTCCTTTAATGGTCATATCACCAACTAAATCAAATGTTTTATCACCAGTTTTTTTTGCTGAGCTGGATTTAAATGTCTTGGCTGGAAATTTTTTAGCATCAAAAAAATCAGGGCTTTTTAGATGGTCGTCCCTTTTCTTAACGGCTGTGTCAATTGAATTTATTTCAGCAGAAGCTTCAAGTTGAGTTTGGGAAAAATCTTCAGGATTAAATTTAAAATTGCCTTTGAATTTTTTGAATTCACCAGTTACTGAACTGCTGACTAAGTGAGGAACTTCACATGAAACTTTTGAGTGATCAGAGTCTATAGAGTAGCTTTGTGCGGTTTCGGCAGCTGCAACAATAGTATTGCTTTTTATATTGTCATTATTTGCAAATGCATGAAGAGGTAAGGCTAAAAAAGAATTCAGCAGTATAAACTTTGTAAGTTTATTATTAAGCATATCTGTCTCCTACCATAAAAATTATTAATGCAAAACAAAACTTAAAATAACAGACTTCAGCTCAAATAAGTTAAATAGCATTTTTATAGATGTCAAATTTATTTGTTAAGTTATTAGAAATTAATTTAATTCGACTGAATTTTTTACTTTGTCAAGAAACATTAATAAGCCAGGATATCTCTCTCTGGCTTTAAGTGCCCAATACAGTTGTTTCCTTGGTTGTTCATGTCTTATCAATATGTGCAGAAGTAATTCTTCGTCAGCACTTATATTTTTCTTTTCTTTCTGAATTTTTTTTAACTCAAATGATGCTAAACTTCGAATTTTTTCATCAAACACTTCATGTTTTTTTCGGAAAGCATTTAAATCATCAACTTCTGAAGTTTCTTCTCTATATTTATTCATGTAATGAAACCATGCACCTACCAGCATTGATAGTGATGGTATTTCTTTTGAAAAAAAATGAATAAGAGCTATAATTTGATCAAAAGGGTGGTTTTCTAAAAGTAATTTAGCAAAATTTCTTTCTTTTTGTAAATCAATATTTTTCCCTTGGTATTTAGCAAAAGCTTCTAATATTTTAGTTTCGTCAGATGTTTGGTCTTGCTGTGAGTTTTTATTTTCACGCTGTATTTTTTTAGGGAATAACAAGGCTTCTTCACTTGAAATAGAAACTTTTACGGGATTCAATTTTGTAGCCATTTTTTTTTGTGGGATTAAAGAATGTAAATTTTTTGCATCACCAAGAACTCTCTTATTTGGTTCAGGGGTGCTACGTAAATTTTTCCATTTTGCAGGGTCTAAATTCATTTTAATGACAAGAGTTTTTCCATGTTTTAAGGAAATTGCAAGAATATTGCTTTCTGACAATTCATCAATAGCTAACTTCACTTGTCTTTCAGATACTCCCAGCAATATAGACAATTCAGCTGCGCTCGAGACAATTTCATCTATGCCAGCAACGATACAGTTAATTGTGTATAAAACTAACGAATAGCTACATGAACTTAAACGTGCTACTGCAAGTACTTTAAATCCGCCTCTTTCTAGGAAGTTATTGAGATTCACAAAAGTCCCCCTCCAAACAAAACTGTTCGTATTAAATACTATAGGAAAATATCCGAAAGGTAAGTGTTTGTAACCTGAAAGAGGTTCTCTTTATGATGCAACGCTTTTTAACTATTGCTGATATTCCTGAACTCCGTCCCGATCCCATTCAGACAGATAAAAATATTCCTGAAATTGAAGTTTTTATTCCAGTTGATGTCTATTGGAAAATTCAGGAACTCATAAAAACGATGCGTTATGCTAGAACAGCAGATCTCTCAATTGATAAATTATGGCATGATTTTAATAAAATGATTTACCCCTGTATTATTTTAGAAAAAGATAGAATGTGGTACAGGAGAAATGTAGGTTAAGAATTCATTTATTCAAAAAGAAAAACAAAACCACCTTGGACAAATAATCCTGTAGTAGATAAAGCTGTTGTGGGATTGTTATTATAGGCAACTGAAAATCTAAGTAGAATATCTGATAGAAAAATACCAAGTTCACCAGGAGTTACAGAAAAAATGGGGACAAGACTAAAATCGAGGTTGGCACCAATTTCGTAGATAGGGCTGTATTTTGTAACTCCTAGAGGTTTATCAGTATTAGAATTTGTATTTGTACTGTTTGTATTAGCGTCTTCTCTAAATCTGTTGACACCTGCACCAAAGTAAACACCAGGTTGAATATAAGTCCAACCAGGATGTCTAAATCGTGCTCCAATAATACCTTCTGCAATCAGAGCATAAAATTGCCTATCAATATTTTGCTGTGTTCCTAATACAGAAATATTACCAGAACCTTTATTAAAGACATATTTTCCTTGTAAACCTAAAGAAATTCCTAAATAATCAAAGAACCACCAAATATAGTTAGCGCCTAAGTCAATATGAGCTGTTTGCTGGGAATTATAATATCGATCATAATAAGTCTTATCATCTGTTGGCAATAAAATACCTCCAGTAATAAATAAATCATAATTAGGTTGCTGTTCTTTAGGATAATAATAAGCAGCAGATCTATCTCGTATGACTTTAGTAGGAGGTTGTTCAGGAGTAAGAGGCATAATATTTTTATTAATTTTTGGCGGAGAATTATCTTCCTCCTCTTCTTTTAAGGTCTCACCATTCTGTTTATTTTCATCACTACTTTTTGAATGGTCTTTTTCACTTTCATTAGCTGAAGTTTTGTTAAGGTTTTGTTCCTTTATAGGTTCAGACGTTGGGAGAATATTTGTTTCTTTACTTGTGCTTTTTTCTGCTTCCGTTTTAGTTTCAGTAGCAGAATTTTTGCTTTCAACAGTAGTGGTGTTTTCTTGTTGTGTAGCAGTAGCAGATTTATTGCTTTCAACAGTAGAGGTGTTTTCTTGTTGTGTAGCAGTAGGAGATTTATTGCTTTCAACAGTAGTGGTGTTTTCTTGTTGTGTAGCAGAGGGGGGCGGGATTTCTGCTTGTTCTGTTACTTTTTTTTCCGAATTTAAAATAGTGGGATCAGCAGGAAGCTCCTGTGCGCTGGCTTCTTGTATAAATAATGTTTTTACTTTTGTTACATTTTTGCTAAAAAATTCAGTTGTTGACTTCCAAAAACCTGATAATTTGTACAAACCTTTACCAGAAGTCTCAAAAATAAAATTTAGTGGAGGTTTTAAACGTGGGTGTTGATCTAACCAATTTGCCCAACTTTGTGCATGTTGATAATAAAACTTTGTAAAACCTATGGGAGTTAAATATTCATCTCGTAATATGCGCCAGTAAAAAACAGCTAAGCTATTAGGGTTTCCTGAAGCGGCTGTTACCACAAAGCAATCTTTTGATTTTGGTAAATCTGGGGTTTTGTCTGTACTAGCTAAAGAAATATTAATTCCAGTAACGTAACTAATATTGGAATGGGCTAAACTATAATTAGGTTTAACTGTATTAGCTGAAGTGTCATAAGCATTATTTAAAGCCCATGCCATGAGACCATAAATTTCACCATTCTTAATATTACCTTTGCTCCAACTGCTTTGTGTACCAGGAACATAAACAACATTATAACAACCCGATGGTGTTCCGTTGCTGTCTCTTGGAATTTGATTTGGGTTACTATAGCTAGGTGTATAAGGAACAGCCGCATTATCAGCGGACAATGAAGATAAAATCCCTGTCATACCTGCAGAAGCACAACCGATGGCACTGGATGTACCACCTATATTATATGAGCTTTGGTATTGTGGGTAAGTGCAAGTATAGGAGTTGGTATTTGAACCGTTTAATGCTGCTGGATTGATTTGAAATTTCCAATTGCCAGGAGAAGCTTTGCACCCCGTAGCTCTACCGTTGGCATCGGTATCTAACCAATAAACAATGATATAACCAGATAATGTATTCGGGTTGGTGGTTTTTAAGGTTGCTGGTGTGGTTGTGGTGTCGACAACAAGCGCAGAGAGATCACTTGGCGCTGATAAGTTAACAACAAAAGCTTGATCTTGTGCTGTAACTTTAAGACGCGGGGGGTTAATCATTGCACCTTGATCTGCTTGCCAGGTGAAGGCAAGGCTATTATCACTTACATTTGAGCTGCCGTTAACATAAACAGGTTGTAAAGACAGGCTGCCACTAGTACTGATTTTAGAAATTATATCTGAAGGTAATGTATTGCTGGCTTGGGTGAAATCGATTGTGACAACGACGGTTCCTGCATAATAATTGGTGCCA
>CAYSZE010000045.1:0-4382 GCA_964435255.1 uncultured Oligoflexia bacterium | reverse complement strand
CGTTGGGGGAAGAGTCAAAGGTTCTGGTGAGACTCAGTTGGAAATTGATAGAAGGAGAATGAAAGATAAAATTGCGTCTTTAAAAAAAGATTTAGAAAAAATTGAAAGAGAACGGGAAACGCAAAGAAAAAATAGGATTGATGAATGGAATGTTGTTTTAGTTGGTTATACTAATGCTGGAAAAACAACACTCATGAATGCCTTAACTGAAAGTCAATTATCTGCTAAAGATTCATTATTTGAAACTCTTGATTCTAGTGTGCGCCGCATTCGTGGTACTAATAATATGAATATTTTAGTAACTGATACGGTAGGATTTATAAGAAATTTACCACATGGTTTAGTTGCTAGTTTTAGAAGTACTTTAGAAGAAACTTGTAAAGCAGATCTTATTTTACATGTTGTAGATATATCAAATAAATCATATAAAGAACATATAAAGGTGACTGATGAAGTATTGCGGCAAGTAGGTGCTTCAGATGTGCCAAAAATAATTATATTTAATAAAATAGATGCTATTATTGGTGAACCACAATTACCCAGAATATTAGCACGTAGCTATCCCAAAAGTATTTGTATTTCGAGTCAAAAAGAAGAAGATATTAAAAAAATTAGAGAAACGATTGTGCAATTTTTGGCGCAAAATATGATAGAGAAAGTTTTTCATGTCCATTATGAAGACTCTAAAATGTTATCTCTTATATATTCGCACACAAGAGTTTTAGAAGCCAAGTGGACTCAAGAAGAAGGTATATTTAAAGTAAGAATGTCAAAAAGTATTTATCATCGTTACTTTTTGCTGAATAAGAATGAGGAAATGTCTGAATGGTAGTTGATAAGAAAGAAGAGAAATTAATACCAGAAAATATAAAAAATAAAATTGTAGAGTTAAAAGCTATTGAAACACAATTAGGACATATTCCACCAGATAATTGGAATGTAGGGGAATTGTATTTTAAATACGATAATAATACTTATCAACAAAGTATAAATCAGTTAGAAAAACAGACAGAAATATTATTTCTAGAAATATGTGAAGCATTATATAAACTAGACTATAATTATAATGAAATTGCTAAAGAGATAAACGCAATTGTGAATTATTTAGGTGGACCTAAATATTGTAATGAAGAAGAAGTAAAACAAACACTTGGTAATTAACATGCAAAAAAATATCCCCATTTTTTTTAAAGAGCATCAAAATTTAAAAGAAAAAACTTATTATAAAATGGGTGGTAAAGCACGTTACTTTGCTACCCCTGCAAATATACATGAAATTCAAGAAACTATTTTATGGTGTCATACGCACCATTTGCCATGTTCAATTTTAGGAGCGGGTAGCAATTCTGTTTATTCCGATGAGGAGTTTCAAGGCGTTGTTTTATCCCTAGAAAATTTAAGCAAATGGTTTTGGGAAACGGATGAGTATCTTTTTACGGAAGCTGGTGTCACAAATACTGAAGTGGCTGAAATTTGTATGGTCGCAAACAGAGCGGGTGCTTCTTGGATGTATCGTTTGCCAGGACAAATTGGTGCTTCTGTCCGCATGAATGCTAGGTGTTATGGAGGAGAAGTTTCACAAATAGTAAAGCATGTTGTAACCATAGATCATTTTGGTTATTTAAAAACTTATTCAGCGGCTGAAATTTTTCAAGGCTACAAATTAACAGCTTTAATGAATAAACCAGAAATTGTTATTGGGGTAAGATTATATTTTCCTAAAAAACTTGCTGCTGAGTTGCTGTTAAAACAAATGCAAGATTGTGAAATTGATAGACATCGTAAAAAGCATTTTTATTTACCAAGTTGTGGTTCTACATTCAAAAATAATTATCAAGTCGGAAAACCAAGTGGACAGATATTTGATGAACTAGGATTAAAAGGGCGCAAATTGGGGCAAGCTGAAGTGAGTCAGTACCATGCTAATTTTGTATGGAATACGGGTCAGGCAAAATCGACAGATATGTTAGAATTGACTGCAATAATGCGTGAGAAAGCGCAAAAAGAAATGCAAGCCAATTTAGAATTAGAAGTGCAGCCTATTGGAATATTTCATGAGCAACTTTACCACAAATGTGGCATGCAAACCTTAGGCCCCACCTATGAACATTCCGAGGGAAAAAAGTGGGTAGGATTGTTTTATTTTCCTAATCAATTAGTGTCAAAGCTATTTTATTCCGATTTAAGTTTCCCTAAAATATTATTTGAAATGCCTTTTTTTGAATTTTCACAAACTCCCTTTAAGGGATGTATTTCTACTTTTACAAATTTAGTCCAGCTTATAAGTTTAGACGAAGCGAAGAAGAACCCAAATAAACCCTTTTTGCAATGGAAAACTTTTGTATCTGAAAATCCGCATAAAGTATTTGGTATTCTTGTCCCTGAAAAGTTTAAACTCAAAAATAAAAATTTTATTGATGAGCTTTGGAATTATAGTGTCAGCGAAATTTTCTTTGCTGATCTTGAACAACCTACCACAAATTATCTAGAATTTGAAATGACTCCTAATGGCGAGTGGATTGCCATAGAATTTGATGGTATTAGAAAAAGAAGTGCGAAAAATCAATCTGTTAATGAAAAAATCTGGGATACTTTACAAATAAATAATATGTGTATTCATTTTCACAATGATCAAGAAATAAGATATGTGTTTGGTATGAGTTTTTCATATAAGAATCTAAAGCAAATTATTCATAATGAACAACGTTCCATATTATTTCAGTGTGCATTGAGTTTAGGTAACGCAAGATATCACTTAGCACCTTATTGGAAACATAAAGATTATCAAATAACTAAAAAAAGAAACAAAGAAATAATAGCTAAACCCGATTTTCATCAGCCACAAAAATTTTGGCGAGCCAAATTATTTTGAATATTGTGATTAGTCTTTATAATTTTTAAGAATATTTTTGAAGTTTTCAACTTCTTGAATAGTGTTATAAATATGGGGAGAGAATCTTAAGCCATATTTATCTTTTTTGTCCATGTATATATTATTATTTTTTAAATAGTTCAGTAATTTTTCATCGTTCTTCGAACGAAAAACTAAAGTAGCTCCTCTTTCTAAAATATTTTCTGGTGAAATGATTTCAAAATTAAAATGAACTTTAATGAAATTCATTACATTAGCTAAACATTCTTGGTTGTGGTTATAAATAGCAGGAATACCAATATTTACTAATTTATTTATGCTTGAAATTGCGAGCATTACAGGTAGAAGAGATGGAGTGCCGTCTAAAAAGCATTGCGAACTTGTAGCAGGAATTAGATCTTCTATATTTTCTGCAAAAATATTTTTCATTCCAAACCAACCCGCAGCAAATGGTTTTAATAATGAAAATGTCTCATGATTAATCCATATGAAACCAGCTCCAGTTCCTCCACAAAGCCATTTTAAACATGAACCGATGGCAAAATTGAAACCTAATTTTTCTAATTGAATTGGAATCACTCCAATTGATTGTGCAATGTCTAAAACTGATATCACATTTTTTTCTCTACATTTTACAGAAATTTCATGAATTGGTTGCCTAAAGGAACTGCCATAAGTTGTAAAAGAAACTAATAGAAGTAAAGTATTATTATCTATTTCATTTAGCCATTGCTCTTTATCTACTTTACCATTTCTGCTTTTAATAATTTTGAATTCATATTCGTCTTTGGGTAAATAGTTAAAAATAAAAAGCATTGAAGGGAATTCCAGATCACTAAGTAAAATTTTTTTTCTATTTGTTTTTTTAGGGATAGCCTGAATAATTTTTAAAAGTGCTAATGAATTATTGCTTTGATAACAAAAGTTAGAAGAATTAGATTCTGTAACAGCAGCTAATGCTTGGTAATATTTATCTAATAAAGGCAGCCAATCATTCCATGCATAACCGCCTTTATTTTTCCAGGAATCAAAGTACTGTTCCTTTATATTTTCTTGTTCGTTACTTAAACATCCCATTGAATGGCTTAAAAAATATAAACCATTTGGTTTAAGAAAACTATCTATTAACCCATTCATATTTTTTGAAACCCTATGCTATAATCACATAACTTTTTGTGAACTTAAACTTTCACGAACAATTCCGTATTGAATACCCCATTCAGAAGTCATTTTGGAACGAATTTCCCACAATTCTGGGTATAAGGATCTAGCAATTCTGTTTGTTAAATTTGTAACGACATTCCCTTTCATGGAATGAGCTTGTAAGCCTATGCTCCGGCCAATTAATTTCATATGAAAATATAAAAATTTATTGAAAAGGTCATCTAACTCTAAAACAGCTTCACAAATAAGGTAGGTATCATTGTGAGTATATTCAGTACTCTCAATTTTTTCGATATCATCTAAGCTATTTATGCTATACATTCATCTACTTGAATGCCTAAAGATA
>CAYSZE010000044.1:0-4444 GCA_964435255.1 uncultured Oligoflexia bacterium | reverse complement strand
AAATAAAAAGATAGGGTATAAATAAATGGATGCAAATGAATTATGGCATACAATTAGAAGTGAAATTGAAGTCATTAAAAAAGAGACTGATGCAGCTCATCATCCTATTTTAGAACGCGCTTGTTTATCAATAAAAGATGCCATAGATAAATTTTTTAGTGAACAGGTTGCCATGGGATTGCCTCACCCTCATCCAAGAAGCAGAATATATCGTTCTGAACCAAAAACTTGGGAAATACATGATAGTAATTCTTCTGAAATTTTTAATTTAATTTTAAAAAAAGCGAAAAAATCCAAAAAAAGACCAATTTGTGTTTTTGATCTTGATGGGACGTTATTTGATGTTGGTTTTAGGACAATTGGAATAATAAAAGAATGGTTGCAGTCTGATGCTTCATCGCATTTCGATCAAAGATTAATTCAAAAAATAGCAAAAATTAATTATGATCATATTGGATATAGTCTATCGCATTTATTTGAAAATTCAGGGTTTGATTTACGTAACCAACAAATTATGGCCGTATTTTCATCGATTGAGAGAGTTTGGAAAAAGAAATTTTTTGATGGAATTACTTTAGTACAATATGATCAAATGATAAAAAATTCTTGTAACTTTGTAAAAGATTTACATATTAATGGAGTAGAAATTTTTTATTTAACAGGTAGATACTGGCATTCTATGCGACATGGGACAATTGAGCAATTGAATAAATTTAATTTTCCATTAAAAGAAGAGAATTTAATTTTAAAATTAAATCCTTTTGAAGATGATCAATTATTTAAGTCTGAACAAATTCGTATTCTTGCTAAAGAATTTGAAGTTTGTGGGAATTTTGAAAATGAATATTTGAATTTGGCATATATGGTATTAGAAGCAAAAAGCGCCATTAATGTTATTGTTGATTCGCAGCATTCAGGCCGTCCTACACCCGTTCTTGAGGTTCCTATTTATCGGATCTCGCATTTTGATGAAAGAGACATTGATGAATAATTATGATTTTGATGAAGAATATAATCGCTTAGAAAGCGATTGTTTTAAATGGGATGGCAGAAAAAGATTTTTAGGTTCAGAAAATTTAATACCCATGCATGTAGCTGATATGGATTTTAAATGTGCGCCAGAAATATTAACGGCAATTCAAAAAAGAGCTGATCATCCTTTTTTTGGTTATACTATTTATGCAGGAACACATTTTACAGCTATGGCAGAATGGCTTTTTAAACGACACCAATGGCGAGTGTCTCAGCAATCCTGTATTCATTCTCCTTCAATTGTAACGTCGTTAAGTCTCATTATTTTTTCTTTAACAAATGAAAACGATGGAGTTATTGTGCAAACTCCAATTTACCCACCCTTTATGGAAGTAGTGAGAAATAATAATAGAAAATTATTATTAAACCAATTAAAATTAAGTGAAGATGGTAATTATGAGTTTGATTTTGAACATTTCGAAGATCTCTGTAAATTACACTCCCCAAGAATTCTTTTGTTATGTAATCCGCATAATCCCGTAGGAAAAGTTTGGAAAAAAAATGAATTGAGTCGTATATCGGAATTGTGTTTAAAATACAATGTTATTATTGTTTCAGATGAAGTTCATAGTGATATAGTATATAAACCAAACAAACATATTCCCATTGCTAGTTTAGCACAAGAAATTTCTCAACAAACGATAACATGTTTATCTCCAGCTAAAACCTTTAATTTACCAGGAATTTGCAGTTCTGTTATTATCAGTGATAATAAAAATTTTCGCCAAATAATTGATAAAAGTATTGATAGGTTTCATTTGTTTTTGCCTACAGTATTTTCTGTTTTATCTTTCGAAAGTGCATATAAGTTTGGTGAAAGTTGGTATGAAAATTTAATGTGCTATTTGTTAAGTAATAGAAATATTGTCTCGCAGTGGGTTACAGAAAATAGTAATTTTGTAAATTGTACCTTGCCAGAAGGGACATATTTAGCATGGCTTTCATTCAAAAAATTAGGGTTATCAGATTTAGAATTAAAAAATATTATTTATGAAAAAGGTGGCGTTGCTTTAGAACCAGGGACGAAGTTTGGTAAAGGTGGTGAAGGATTTATGCGTTTAAATTATGCATGTCCTAAATCGCAATTAGTTAAAGCTTTAGCTCAAATTAAAAAAGCTTTCATTAGATAATTTAAATTTAAATTTTTTTATTATCATTTATTAAAAACTACAATAAATTAATATTTATAAAATCTGAATATATAATAATAAATTTTTATTATCGCTTGCAGAAATATATTTATTATGTTAAGAAATTGTTCTATAATATTAGAGTTATAGAGCCTTGTAACATATTGATTTTCTTAATAATCAAATTATGTTGTTTATTTTTTTGAAAAACTTATTCCATAATGCTTTAAAATTCTTCTATTTTTTCAGTAGAATTTATTATTATCATTAATTATTAAATTCAATTTATATATTATAATCAAATTAAAGAGATTCTTTATGTCGAGACATAATAAAATATTAGCATTCTTATTTGTAAGTTTTTTACTAGTATATGAGTTTAGTGTCTATATTGCCAATGATATGATTATGCCAGCAATGATTAACATTGTAAAAGAATTTGCTGTGCCTGACTCTTTTATTGGGAGTTCTTTAAGTATTTTTGTTTTGGGTGGCGCTACTTTACAAATTTTGTTGGGACCTCTTTCTGATCGTTATGGAAGTCGTAAAATTATGTTAGGTGGTGTTTTATTATTCCTTCTTGCGACAGTATTTAATGGTCTTTCGAATAATATTGAAGAATTTCTGCTATTTCGCTTTTTGCAAGGTATGGGAATTTGCTTTATTGGGGTCATAGGCTATGCAAAAATACAACAAATGTTTGAGGAAAAACAAGCTGTAAAAATTATTTCGATAATGACCACAGTTTCTATTATTGCTCCCTTGATTGGACCATTAGCTGGTAGTTTATTTTTAGAATATTATGAATGGCGTGGTATAAATTTAATTATTGCATCATTTACTCTTGTTTCTTTAGTTGGATTGTATTTTTATTTTCCTAAAGATAAGGTTTTTGCTAAAGACTTAAAACATGAAAAATCTAACGAAAATTTTTTTGTTGAAACTTTTAACAAGTACAAACTACTTATAAAAAATAAAAAATTTATTTTTGGTGTGCTTGCTTTTGCATTTGCAGAAATACCGATAATTATCTGGATTGCTTTATCACCTCTTATGCTTATACGAAAAAGTGAATTGACTAGGATTGAATACAGTATGTATCAAATCCCAGTTTTTGGTTCTTTTATTATTGGGGTTATTTTATTACAGATTTTGATAAAAAAATATGATTTAGAAGTATTGATTAAAATAGGTTCATTTTTTATTGGTCTAGCATTATTATCTAGTTTCTTATTTTCTATTTTATTGGATCAACATTATCTTGTTATTGTTATATCTTTTTCTCTATACTCTTTAGGGTTGGGTATTGTAAGTTCTCCTATTAATCGTTTGACTCTTTTCTCTTCTGATTTAGCAAAGGGAATGGTTAGTGCTCTTTTTAGTGTTATTTTGATTGTATGTTTAAGTATTGGAACAGAATTTGCTAATTATATTTACACTGGACTAAATAATATTAAGTTAACTGGTTTCTTATCTGTTTTATTCTTTTTCTATTTATTTAGCTTGTATTTCTTTGTAAATTTAAAACAACCCGAAAGCAAAAATGTTACATTGCCTAAAAAAGCTATAGGTAGTTAGTCAAAATTTTTTAATGCAAAACAAAAAATTTCGTGCAAATCCATAATGTCATTATTTTGAATATATTTTTATTATTAATTCTTCCTATATATTTTAGTGTAATAGTTTGAATTAGAAGTATCAATATATTATATTTAATATATTAATGAGGGCTATATGAAAATAAGAATGGTATATTTAATATGTATTGTGTTTTCATATTTATTTGTGAATTATTGTTATGCACAAGAAAATATCAAAATATGTGCTGATGATAATATCCAAGTCCCTTTTATTATGGTTAAAAACGGTAAGACTTTTGGGGTGCATATTGATATTCTTAACGATTTATTTAAGAACTCTGAGCTGACTTATACCATTGAACTTATTCCTTGGCATAAATGCCTAGAAAAAGCAAAATTGGGAGAATTTGATGTGGTATTAAACGCTTCTTATGATCCAAAAAGGTCTGAGTTTCTTTATTACCCAAAAGACTCTGGTGAAAATGAACCCTTTCCCTGTGAGTCCGTTTTTAAACTTGGTTGTTTTGGCTATTTTGTACTTACATTAAAAGAATTTTCTTTTGACTATACTGGTGATCCTTTAAAATTACCTACTCCTATTCGAGTGGCAAAAGGAAATTCAGCAGAAAAAGAATTACTAACTATGAAAAATATAAATCTAGAAATAGGTAAAAGTGATATTTTAAATATAAAAAAAATGAT
>CAYSZE010000043.1:0-2595 GCA_964435255.1 uncultured Oligoflexia bacterium | reverse complement strand
AAAATTAAAGAATAAAAATATAACAAGTATTGAAAAATTTCAAAAATTATAAGCGAGAAAATTTAATAGGTCTAATATTGGCTTTTAATTTATTCCTTTCAGATTTTAAATATTCAGAAAGTCTTTCATTAAATTTGATGTCCTGTAACTTGTTTTTCCAAGTGTTAAAATTTCTTTGAAATTCACTATCAGCTATCAGTTCAACCCCTAAGTATTGAAAATAAAAAACAGAATTGCCCAGAATAATTGGTCCCACAACTTCATTTATTTCAATGTTTTTTAATTTCGATCTTAATTGTTCAGGCAGTTCACTTAATGGTTTGGGTGGTAATAGTCCCCCTGTTTTTTCTACATCTGCCGCCATAGAATACTGCTTAACTAGAGAAGAGAAATCTGTTTTTTCTTCTATTTTCTGATTAATGAGTTTAACAATTTTTGAACTTAAAATGTCTTCATTTTCAGGAATTTTGATTAATAAACTTCTTAATTTTAAAGTGCTTATTTGTTTTATACTTCCTGTCTGTTGTATGTAAAAGCTTTTAACTTCTTCTTCGCTCACATTGACTAGTGGACTTATGACTCTTGCGATTAATGATTGTTTTAAAATTTCCGTTTTAAATTCTTTTCGGTAGTCTTCCATAGACTTACCTGATTTTTCAAGCTGTTCTTTTAATTCTTCTTCTGTAAAGCCTCTTTGTTTTAGAAATTCGTTAATTCTTTGCGACAATTCGTCTTCAGGAATATCTATTCCTAATTCTGTTGTTTTTGCTTGTAGAACTTTTTGGTTGATCATGGATTCAAGAATTTGTGCTGCTTGGGTCGTAGTCATATTTCCACCAACTAATAAGCCATTAGACATAAGTCTTGTTTGGCCATTTGAGGCTAAAAATATTGCTTGTTGTAAATCGCTAAGAAGTAAAACCTGGTCAGTAATTGTAGCAAGCACGCCATCAATGGTGTTTGCTGCAAATGAAGACTGTGGCGCAAGTGAAGTGACTGTTTGAGGAGGGGCCGAATTAAGAGGACGTGTATTGGTTGTTGTGCAACTGTTAAAAGCAATAATCGATTGAATTGAAATGGCATATAAATATATTTTATTTATAAATTTCATGGTAATCCTCAAAAAAAGAGAAGCAAATTAACAGGTACAATACACATATGTGTACAAATTCTTTAAACTAATACATAGAAAATTGCAAAGGCTGAAACGGTTAAATGTTTAAAATATTCATATATTAGTATAAAAAAAGTCCTTTAATATCAATAATATTTGTCAAATTTTAAATTCTAAAAATTGAATTTCCGAAATACAATTTGGAGGAACTGTATGAGAGTAAACGTTTTTTCTCCTCTTTCTTACACTTGGGAAAAATTTGCTGAACTGCAGCATCAGTATGCCATGATTCGACAGAGGCGAGATGTAAGACATGCAAATATTTTATCTGAAAACAAATCAAAAGAAATTTTACATGAAAAAGCTTTAAATAAAGAAAATATAAATCGTGCAATTTTTAAAAATATTTATTTACGTAAATTATTACATAAAATTACAATAAAAAAAGAATTGATAAGGGAACTTAAAAGAATAAAATTTGAACGAGATTTTTTAGAAAATTTAAGAATTATTGGGGTGAAAATAAAGGAACATGTGAAAGACGTTAGATATTTACATAAAATTTCTCTGGATAAATATATTCATGAAATGAAAAATGAACAACAGTTGCATGTTGAAAAAGATTTGAATAGCAAAAATAGTATGAAAAAACACACGAAATCCAGCTAGACATAATAATTAAATAAGTGAAGTATTATAAAGACTTTCTAATTCGAAAAAGTCAACCCATTCTCCTTCACCTTTACGATTATGTAGCCAATATGAAAAAAGTTCCATATCTGAACAAATATCGTCAGTAAAGACAATTGGAGAAAAAGGTGAAACAATCTCTTCATAATAATTTTCAAAAAGCCTTGTGAAGTAGCGCGAACTTTTTAATCTTTCTGCTTGTTCAAAAGGTAATCTTGTTTTTTTAGCAACTCTTCCTTTAATTACTATTGCGACATCAAACTCTTTAAAGTCATTATTTGAAATGAGACAAAGACCAGACTTGGGTTTTAATCCTAAAATACTGGGGTTTATATTTTCTTTAATGTTTTTAATTTGGCGTAATAAATTTAAATTTCTAAGCCATTTAGAGAAATTTTTAATGGCTTTAGTTTTTCGACTAGATTTTTCAATACGATAAATTTCATCTTCAATGTTTCCATTTAATAACGAAATAATAACACGTAAATGAGCAAAGCGTTCTTGCATTGTATATGAACTATATTCAAATGGGAAAAAATTAATTAGCTCTTGCAGTTCTGCCAGTGCTAGTTTTGGTTGTGGAAAGGGACCAAAACAATAACCGATACCTTCTTTTAAATGTCCAATACGTATATGGGTTTCATTTTCATGATTTCTTAACCGAGATAATTTAAATTTATCCGATTTATAAATAGAAGAAATTTTTCTTGTTCTGGTGATTGGTATAATACTATCGTCTTGTTCTCCAAAAGTAACGTAAAGATTACTGTTTACTTTATTTTCGTGGATAT
>CAYSZE010000042.1:0-2836 GCA_964435255.1 uncultured Oligoflexia bacterium | reverse complement strand
TTCATCTCATAATATTACGTTTTGTGGATAGCTTATAGAAAAATTAAGTAATAAAAATAAATATAATAATAAAGTCAATAGGTGTTTGTAGTTAATGAGATCAACAAAACAAAAGCAGCTTTTTTTTAACATATAATAACTCACCAAAGTAAAAATAACTTCACACTTCAATACAATGAGTATAAATCAAATTATGAAATATAAACAGAATACAATTTAATTTTATATTAATATAATTGATGAGAAACATATTTTATAGAGAAGACGAATTAATTAGTAACTTATTGACACTGAAGATCGATATATAAACCAGGTTTAGATGAATTGGAAATTTCTAAAGGAACAATGGAGCACTTTTTTAAATGCAAGTCAGCAGGAGAAAGGGGGGTGATGTGCAATTCATTGTTTTTTAAAGAAAATGTAAGTGTAAAATTAATTTTTCCAACCAAATAATATTTATAGTTATTAGTTGTAAATAAAAACAATTCAAATTCTTTCTTGAGAGGAAGTTTAGAGAGGTTTAAAAAGTCAATAAATTCATGATTATCTTCATAATTAAAGAAAATGTTTAAAATAGTATGTTTTGTTTCACTATTTTCTTCAAAAAAATTACAAAATCTATTACTATTAGTTGGAATATTATATGATCCATGACAAGAAAAACTAGTGCGAAGAAAAACTGGTAAATTAGAATTTTTTTCGTTTTTAAGAGCAGGTTTTGATGAAATTATATCATAGTAGTAATGATTTTCTAAACCTTCATATCTGATAAAAGAATTATATAATTTAAACTCTTTAAAATGACTTGAAAGTAATATTATACTTTGAATGGACTTGGTTTCTTGATATTCAGGGCTTATTTGTAGTGAGGTGTTAAATTTATCAGAATATACTTTAATTTCATTATAGCTTTTTTCTAATTTCCAATTATTAAATGTTTGGTAAATATTTGCTTCATTTTGATTACCCGAAAATAATTTCGTTAACTTATTTAGTAGTAATTTATCGCTAATCATATTTACAGGACTAAATTCAAGCCAAGTTAAGAGTTTTAAATTTTGTTTAATATCTCTATCTGATATTTCAGCCCATCCGTTTTGTTTTTGTTGGTATTGGAATATTCTTTCATTGATTAATAGATAAAGAGTATTATTTCTATCTAACATAATTTTTGCATTTTTATTTACTTTTATTTCATCAAATAAGCTACTATTTAAATTAAGGCATGAAACATTATTTTGAACTTTTTTTATAATGCCATAACAAAATAAATTATCATTTTCACTAATAAAGTACTCTTCAATATTTTTATGTATTGCTATTACTGACTGCTCACTATCTATTTTTAAGTAAAATGTTGTTTCAGAATTAACAGAGTCATTGTTGTTTTCAATAAGATAATAACAACTCACTGTTGCAGTATTACTACAATATGGTTTATTTGTTTTTTCAGATATTTCAATGGGCACTTCTTTTTTAGAAAGAATTTTAAAAAAGTGCGATGTGTTTTCTTTTTTAATAATGTCTAATTCTATTTTTTTAGGTATATTGTTATCAATAAATAATAATGCATGAGAATTACTTATTCTTTCAAGGCTTATTCCAGTAAAATTATTTATTTCTTGTGTTTCAATTTTTCTTAAAATAAATGTCAAGTTTTTTCTATTGTTATACACATTTGGTATAATACTGAAAGAGAAAAGAGTGTTATTATTTATTTTTAGTATTATAGATCCTGTAAAAGATACTTTTTTTTGTATGTATTTATAAATAATTTTTTTGTTTTCTTTATTCATTCTTTTGCGTTTGTATTGTATATTTTCTGATTCATATAATTCATCAATAACTATATTGCAAGAAGATTTATCATCTAGTTCTGGTAAGTATAATTCTGTATTTTTAGTATTTATTGAATAATTAAATGCTTTTTCTATTCTATTTATTTTACATATAAATTCTAATTTTATATGAAATTCTTTTTTATTTATAGCGTTTGTAATTGAAAAAAGTAAATTAGTGTTGTGTAATTGAGGGTTATTTTCATTTGATTTGTTATTGCAAGAAAAAAAACATATAATTAATAAGAAAAACATTAAAATATTTTTACGATAATAGTTCTTTTTCATGTTACTTTATAAACACCATAAATGTAACTATTAATGCTAATTTTAATTAGCATTAATAGTTAATAATTTGTAAGAATTGCCTTGTGTAGAAACATTTGCATAGATTATTGTATGAGGAGAATTTGTAAAAGGAGTCCAATTGTTATCTTGATCTAATACCAAATTAGTGCAGTTATTTTTATATTGAACATTATTAAATGCAGTATTAACTTTTTCCCAAGAAAAATCACCCAGTTCTGATTTTGGTGCAATAGCACAATGTTCCCATATTTTTGTATTATTTTCAAGAGATATCTTAAATTGTTTGCTACCATTTACCTTGCGATATGATATTTTAGGCTTTTCTGTAGGATTAGGAGCTGGGAGTAATTTTAAATTTATTCCTGTTGTGAAAAAATCGCAATCATGAGTCAGTTTCTGTTCAATATTTTCAAATGCATTATCAAATAAAAATAAATCTAATGCTTTTTCTGAAGAAGTTCTTACTGAGTTTTTTATATATTTTACTTCCATATTTAATTTATAATTTGCAGCAGATGTATTACTAATTTTATGAAAATTTGTATCCCAGTTCGCTTTAATAATTAAAGATTCATTAATTTTTACTGGTTTAAAAAAATTATAACTATTTGATAGCGAAAATTTTTCTATAGTTATACTGCAATTTTCATTATCTTCTAATAAAATTCCTGTTGAATTTTCCCTAATTT
>CAYSZE010000041.1:0-2810 GCA_964435255.1 uncultured Oligoflexia bacterium | reverse complement strand
ACGTTGGCCTGGAACGCCGTGTTGACCGTGCCGACGATCACGAACGGTTGGCCCGTGGTCGGGCTGGCCGTAACGTTCTGGAACGGCCCCGAGGTGACGATGGCCGGGCTGATCGGCAAGGTAGTGGCGCCAGACGCAACGTCCGCGGTGAGGACGAAGTTGGCCAGGACTCCGGTGCTGACCCGAGTTTGGGGGTTGACCGCGTACACACCGGGGAGCGTGATGCTTGCGCCCTTGTACAGCGTGCCGCCGCCGGTGGCTGCGACCGTGATGCTGGAGCCGGTCTGGCCCGCGCCGTTGATGTTGCTGGCCGTAGCTGCCGAGGCAGGTTGCGTGGAGACGTTCTGACTCATGCCGAAGGACAGGCCGAGGGAATCCACCATGATGCCGGAACCGAACTGCTTGCTGATCTTGTCGCCGGCGTTGAACAAGCCTGCCAGGCCCTGGATGGCCGCGCCGTTCAGGCCCGGTCCCATGGTCATGTAGCGCCGCTTGTCGCGCGGAGCGCCCATCTCGTCCAGGCGGCGGTTGCAGTCAGTGAAAGCGGCGAGAGCCAGCGCCTGCGTGGTCGGAAGCGTGCCGGCACCGTTGAGGCAGTTGAACGTGGCGGTGCGGGCCAGGTCCAGCCCTTGCCGGTCGATCTCAACAGCGATGGAGGCCAGAGCAGCTTCCAGCTTGCGCTCCAGCTTGGTGAGGCTCAGCGTGCGCTCGATGGACGTGAAGTTCAGATCGCAGCCGCCCTGCGTGAGCGTCAGCGGGACCGTACTTTCCACGGTCGCCTGGGGCACGGCCACGCGGCCAGCGCGGTACGTGTAGCGCGGCGGCTTCTTGATGTTGATGGTCTGGCCGGGGGCATATCCGCGAGTCAGGTTGCCGGTGAACTCGTCGGTCCAATCCCGGTTGACGTTCTTGCTGAAGTCCAGCATGTTGGTGAGGATAGCCAGGGATTCCTTGGCGACGATGCTGCAGGTGACGAGGGTGTTGCTCATTTCGATTTCCTCATGAAAGGGTTAGCGAGCCCAACTGGCTCCTTGTTTGGTTCGCGCCGCGATGTACTGCTCCATGGTGGCAGAGCCCAGATCGCGGATGGAAGTATGGGATGGTCTTGGCGGAGTGGGCGGTGGCGGAGGATTCTTGGCTCCCGAAACGACCTTGGGGGCGTCCAGGGCTGCCTCTATCTTGCCGATTTCTCGGGCAGCGGCCAGGGGGGAGAGTCGATTCAGCTTGTTCACCAACTCAGGGCTTTTCGCCAAGTGATACGCGATTTCCGGGCCACGCTCGGAAGTCAGGATAGCATCGGTGACCGACGGGGAGATGGTAGTGCTGGAATTGCCCAAGACATCATCATAGTCAGAAATGTTGGCCCTCGCCGCCTGTTGGCGACCAGCCCACGCTTGGGCGATGTCAAGGGCGGTACGTTCTGCCTCACTGCGAGATTGAGCTTCCTGTTGGCTGCGCTGGAACTCCTGAACAGCCGCCCTGGCCTTCCAGTCCGTAAGATCAGCGATGTAGGACTCACAATCCTGGTAATCTGCGATCTTCGGCATATGCTGGTCTTGGGGCTGTTGCACCTGGGGGCGCTGTTGGGGAGATTGTCCCCCTTCGGCGATTCCCCGCCAATAGGCAGCTTCTCGCTCCGCTTCGTGCTTGGCGCGAGTGATTTCGTTGATGCGCTCCTGTGCGGAACGACGGCGAGCTGCGACCTGATCTACGGTCTCAGGTTGCTGCGGAGTCTCCTCAATTTCTGGAGTCTGCTCAACAACTTCGACCTCTTCAACAGGTTGCTCGATGACTTCTTGGACTTCGTTTTCTTCTGGCATGGCTATCTCCACGAGGGCCTATTGCGCCTGAGTTCCCTGCCGGCCAGCAGGAGGGGCAGAATCATTCTTCGCAGTGTCGCTAGACACCGTGCTTGCTAGTTGTGGGGGCGGCTCCATGCTCTTCAGTAGCAGGGCTATCATCCCCTTCAATTCCTCAATGTCGCGCTGAGTCTGGTTCTTCTCAGCCGCGATGGCTTGGTCGCTTTCAGCCTTGATCTGGGCTACGGCCACTCCAGATTGCGCTTCTTGTAACGCCTGTTCGAGTTGTTTGATGTATTCCGTGGCCTGAGACATCATCTCTCGAACTTGCGGGGGAAGCTGTTGCTGCTCCTCGCCTTCGGTCGTTCGGAACTCAGGCGGGATGGTCTTGAGAATGCGGTCAGAGATGTTCGCAGCCCCAGGCCAATCCATGGCCTTAACCACTTCGTCGCCCGCGACATCCATCAGCTTCGGCCACGTGCCCGCCATCTCCATCATGGCTGCCCGGGCCTCTTCCCGCAACGATGAGTAGCTTGGACCGGCCTGGACGATGACTGAGTACTTGCCTACAGTGACGTCGTTGAGAATCTGCTGAACCGCCTCTACAGTGCCGTCCGGCCTCTCCACCAGTTGAGGAGTCTTTGGTCTGGAGTTGATCGGAGCATGGCTGATCGAATCGTCTCTGCCGATGATCTGGACAATCCGCTCCCCAGAATATACCTTGGGGATCATGTCAATCAGGCACTGGCCTGCGTGCCGCACCGTGCGGTGGAGGTTGTCGGTATAGTGGAAGTTGGACAGGTCACTCTGCTGCTTGCGGGAACCGATGGCCACACCGCTGGTTTCGTTGCTGCGTGCCCCCAAGCTCGCGTCGTAGATGCCCGTGACTGCCTTGATCTCGTCAGAAGCGTGCATGGCCATCTGCAGGATGCCGTGTGGCACGTCCGCCATGGGCTGGCGCGAGGGCGGGGGCGCAAGTACCCCGTTGATCGCCTTGGGCTTGTACTCCAA